>JBLMVT010000477.1:0-13257 GCA_050256835.1 Betaproteobacteria bacterium
GGACTTCATCGAGAAGCCGTTCAAGGAAGATGAACTGCTGGCGCTGGTCGAGCGCATGCTCGAACAGGCGCGCACCGCCTTCAGCCAGCACCAGGAGGCGGCCAGCCGTGACGCGCTGCTGTCGCGCCTGACCACGCGCGAGGGCCAGGTGCTCGAGCGCATCGTCGCCGGGCGCCTGAACAAGCAGATCGCCGACGACCTGGGCATCAGCATCAAGACGGTGGAGGCGCACCGCGCCAACATCATGGAGAAGCTGAATGCCAACACCGTGGCCGACCTGCTGAAGATCGCGCTGGGCGCGCAGGCCAAGGTTTGACGGCCCACCTGATCGACGGCGTCGCGCTGTCGCGACGGCTGCGTGCCGAGGTGTCGACGCGCGCGGCCGCGCTCGCCGCCGCCGGACACACGCCGGGACTGGCCGTGATCCTGGTCGGCGAGAACCCCGCCTCACAGGTCTACGTGCGCAACAAGGTGCGCGCCTGCCACGACCACGGCCTGCACTCGGTGCTCGAGCAGTATCCGGCGCAGCTGTCCGAGGCCGAACTGCTCGAGCGCATCCGCCGCCTCAACGAAGACCCGTCGATCCACGGCATCCTGGTGCAGCTGCCGCTGCCCGCACACATCGACGCTCAGCGCGTCGTCGAGACGATCTCCGCGCACAAGGACGTCGACGGCTTCCACCTCGCCAGCGCCGGCGCGCTGGTGCTCGGCCGCCCCGGCTTCCGGCCGTGCACGCCGTACGGCTGCATGAAGATGCTCGAGTCGATCGGCTGCGACCCCAAGGGCAAGCACGCCGTCGTGGTCGGCCGCAGCGCGATCGTCGGCAAGCCGATGGCGCTGCTGCTGCTGCAGGCCAACGCCACCGTGACGATCTGCCACAGCGCGACGCCCGACATCGGCCACCACACGCGGCAGGGCGACATCGTCGTCGCCGCGGTCGGCCGGCGCAACCTGCTGACCGCCGACATGGTCAAGCCCGGCGCCATCGTGCTCGACGTCGGCATGAACCGGCGCGACGACGGCCGCCTGTGCGGCGACGTCGACTTCGACGCGGTGCGCAAGGTCGCCGGCTGGATCACCCCCGTTCCAGGCGGGGTCGGCCCGATGACGATCACCATGCTGCTCGTCAACACCATCGAGGCCGCCGAACACGCCGCCGCGCGCTGAACCCGGCGAGCGCAACGGACTCCACCGACAAGCCCACCCGGCTTTGCCACCGCGCCTCACCGGGCGCATCGGAAGAGACGCCATGACGACCGACAACCCGCTGCTCGCCGACACCGACCTGCCACCGTTCGACGCCATCCGCCCCGAGCACGTCGGCCCGGCGATCGGCAGCCTGCTCGCCGACGCCAGCGCCGCACTCGAGCGCGTGACGGCCGAGGACTTCCCGGCCGACTACGACGCGCTGGCGCGCGTCCTCTCGGTCGCCACCGAGCGACTCGGGCGCGCCTGGGGTGCGGTCAGCCACCTCAACGCGGTGGCCGACACGCCCGCGCTGCGCGCCGCGTACGGCGAGGCGCTGCCCCGGGTAACCGCGTTCTACACGCGCATGGGCGGCGACGCCCGCCTGTACGCCAAGGTCAAGGCGATCGCGGCGAGCGCGCGGGCGGCCGAACTCGGCCCGGCGCGCCGGCGCGTGCTGGCCAACCGGCTGCGCGACTTCGCGCTGTCGGGCGCCGAGCTCGAAGGCCAGGCCAAGCGGCGCTACGCGGCGATCCAGGAACGGCTGGCCGAGCTGTCGCAGGCGTATTCGGAGCACGTGCTCGACGCCACCGACCGCTTCGCCTGGTACGCCAGCGCCGACGAGCTGGCCGGCGTGCCCGACGACGTGGTGCAGGCGGCGCGCGCGGCAGCGGCGCGTGAGGGCAAGGACGGCCACAAGCTGACGCTTCACTTCCCGAGCTACTTCCCGGTCATGCAGTACGCACGCGAGCGCGCGCTGCGCGAGCGGATGTACACCGCCTACGTCACCCGCGCCAGCGAGCTCGGCCCCAGAGAACTGGACAACGGCGCGGTGATGCGCGAGATCGTCGAGCTGCGCCACGAGGAGGCGAACCTGCTCGGCTACCGCAGCTTCGCCGAGGAGTCGCTGGTGCCGAAAATGGCCGACACGCCGCAGCAGGTGTTCGACTTCCTGCGCGACCTGGCACGCCGCGCGCGGCCCTACGCCGAGCGCGACCTCGACGAACTGCGCCGCTTCGCGAAGAAGGAGCTCGGCCTGGCCGAACTGCACGCCTGGGACCTGCCGTATGCCAGCGAGAAGCTCAAGGAGTCGCGCTATGCCTTCAGCAGCCAGGCGGTGAAGGAATACTTCACCGAGCCGCGCGTGCTGGCCGGGCTGTTCGGCATCGTCGAGACGCTGTTCGGCGTATCGATCCACCAGGACCGCGCGCCGGCATGGCACCCCGACGTGCGTTTCTACCGCATCGAGCGCAAGGGCGCGGGCGACGCCGCGCCGCGCATCGTCGGCCGCTTCTACCTCGACCTGTACGCGCGACCGGGCAAGCGGCCGGGCGCTTGGATGGACGACGTGCGCAGCCGCTGGATGCGGCCCGACGCGAGCGAGCCGCAGACGCCGGTCGCGCATCTGGTGTGCAACTTCGCGGCGCCGGTCGACGGCCGCCCGGCGCTGCTCACGCATGCCGAGGTGACGACACTGTTCCACGAGTTCGGCCACGGCCTGCACCACCTGCTGACGCAGGTCGACGAACTGGGCGTATCGGGCATGGCTGGCGTCGAATGGGACGCGGTCGAACTGCCGAGCCAGTTCATGGAGAACTTCTGCTGGGAGTGGGACGTCGTGCGACGGCTCACCGCCCACGTCGACAGCGGAGCGCCCCTGCCGCGCGAGCTGTTCGACGGCATGCTCGCGGCGAGGAACTTCCAGGCCGGGCTGGCGACGCTGCGCCAGGTCGAGTTCGCGCTGTTCGACATGCGGCTGCACGCCGAGCCGGGCAGCGAGGCCGACATCCAGGCGCTGATCGACGGCGTGCGCGCTGAGGTCGCGGTCGTCGATGCGCCCCACTTCAACCGATTCCAGCACGGCTTCTCGCACATCTTCGCCGGCGGCTATGCCGCGGGCTACTACAGCTACAAGTGGGCCGAGGTGCTGTCGGCCGATGCCTGGAGCGCGTTCGAGGAAACCGGCGTGCTCGACCCCGAGACCGGCCGGCGCTACCGGGAGGCGATCCTCGAGGCCGGCGGCAGCCGCCCGGCGCTCGAGAGCTTCAAGGCGTTCCGCGGCCGTGAACCAAGTATCGAAGCGCTGTTGCGCCACCAGGGCATGGCTTGAAGCGGCGGGCGCCGCTGCGGTAGATTGCCCCGGACCTGCGGCCACGATAAGGATCGGCGATGAACCCCCTGCCCCGCGCATTGCTCGGCGCCCTGCTCGCCGCCGCGGCGCTGCCCGCGCTCGCGCAGTACAAGCTGGTCGGCCCCGATGGCAAGGTGACCTACACCGACCGGCCGCCCACGCAGGCGAAGCCGCTGCCCGTGGAGAACGCGGCGCCCGAGACGACGCTGCCCTATGCGCTGCGCCAGCCGGTGTCGCGCTACCCGGTCACGCTCTACACGACCGCCAAGTGCGCGCCGTGCGACGCCGGCCGCAACTGGCTGCGCAACCGCGGCATCCCCTACGCCGAGAAGACGATCTCGTCGCAGGCCGAGAACGAGGCGCTCGCGCGCGAGGTCGGCGCGGCCGACCTGCCGGCGCTGCGCATCGGGACGCAGCCGGTGCGCGGCTTCCACGCCGAGCAGTGGGCCTCGCTGTTCGACGCGGCCGGCTACCCGGCATCCTCGCAGCTGCCGCGCAGCTACCGCTGGGCGGCGGCGACGCCGCTGATTGCGCCGCCGGCAACACCCGAAGCCTCGGCGGCCGCGCCGGCTCCCGCACCGGCGCTGGCGGTCGAACCGCGGCCCGACCCGGCGAACCCGGCGGGGATTCGGTTCTAGATCGAGCCTCACGCGGTGAAGGCCGCACGCGGTGCGCTCGGCGTAGCAGGTGGCCCGGGGGTGCGGGCGCAGGCCCCATTGCCGGTCGCCTGGTTGGCTGCGTGGAACGTCGGCGTTGAAGGCACGACAGACGAACGTCGATGCGCTCACCCGCGAGCTTGGTCCGGAGAGCGCAGGTGCCGCCCCCGCCCTGCCGCACCGGCCTCGGCGGGCAATCAGGCGCCGACGCGCCGCGCCGGCCAGCTGCCGGCGGCGACGGAAGCACTCATCATCCAGAACAGCGCGCTCGCACCGAGGGCGACGCCGGCGGCACCGAACAGCAGCGGCATCAGCGTGCTCGACAGGTTGATCGTCATCGAGCGCAGCGCGATTGCCTCGCCGTGGCGCGCGTCGGGGGTGATGTGGTGCAGCGTCGACATCACCATCGGCTGCACGCAGCCGAGCGCCAGCCCGAGCGCCACCGCGCAGGCGCCCATCACCCACGGCCCGCGCGCGAACGGGTAGACGCCGAACACGACCGCGGTCCACAGCATGGCCGCGGCCAGCACCTGTGGTTCGCGCGCGTGCCGCGCCACCATCGGGATGAGCAGCCGAACCGCCGCGACGGCGCCGGCGAAGGCGCCCAGGATGAGCCCGATCGCCGACGCCGACAGCCCGCGCTCGTGGCCGATGATCGGCAGCAGGAAGCCGTGCAGGTCCCAGCTCGTCGACAGTAGCCAGTTGACGAGCAGCAGCCGGCGCATGCCCGGCGCCAGCAGCAGGTCGAGCGCGCCGGCGCGCGCGCCCTCGGCCACGGCCGGTCGCGCAGCTTCGACCGGCACCTGGCGCGCCCACCACAGCGTCACCAGCGGCAGCAGCAGCAGCGCGAAGAACGCGCTGCGAAAACCCGCCGCGTCGATCAGCACGCCGGCGGCGACCGGTCCGACGACGTTGGCCAGCGCCGGCGCCAAGCCGAGCCAGGAGAACACCTGCTTGCGCTCGATCGCGTCGCGCGCGGCGCGGCCAGCCGTGCGCTGGATGGCGATCAGGCCGAAGTTGGCGCCGGCGCCGGCCAGCGCGGCGGCCGCACACAGCAGCGCGAACTGCAGCGCGCCGGCGAAGGTCGCCATCCAGGCGAGCAGCGCGCCGGCGGCGGTGAGGGCGACTGCCGTGCGCACCGGCCGGTGGTAGCCGTGACGGTCGGCCTGGCGGCCGGCCTGCAGCGCCAGCGCGATCGGCGCGGCGGCGAACAGCGCCATCAGCAGTCCCACGGCCTCCGCCGTGTGGCCCGCCCGCAGGGCCAGCAGCGGCGCGGCCAGCCGGATGCCGGCCATGCAGGCATGCAGGCCGATCTGGCCGACGATCAGCGCCAGCAGCGGCCGTCCGAAGGCGGCCATCAGCCGGCGACCCCGGGCTGCGCCTCGGCGATCGGCGACTCGTCGGCGCCGTCTTCGGCGTCGGGCAGGCCGAGCAGCAGCGCGCGCGCGCGCTCGGCCGGCAGCGCCTCGACCGACTTCAGCCGGCGCGCCATCACGTTGCTGCGCGTCTGCGCCATGTCGATGCTGCCGCTCGCCTCGTCGAGCTTCTTCTTGGTCTTGGCCAGCACCTGGCCGAACTTCTCGAACTCGGTCTTGACCGCGCCGAGCACCTCCCACACCTCGGTCGAGCGCTGCTCGAGCGCGAGCGTGCGAAAGCCCATCTGCAGCGACGACAGCGTGGCCAGCAGCGTCGTCGGCCCGGCCAGCATCACCTTGTGCTCGCGCTGCAGGCTCTCGACCAGCCCGGGGCGGCGCAGCGCCTCGGCGTACAGCCCCTCGGTCGGCACGAACATGATGCCGAAGTCGGTCGTGTGGGGCGGCGCCACGTACTTCTCGCGGATCGTGCGCGCCTCCTGGCGCAGGCGCGCCTCGATGGCGCGCGCGGCCGATTCGGCGCCGGCGCGGTCGGCGCGTTCCTGCGCCTCGAGCAGGCGCTCGTAGTCCTCGCGCGGGAACTTGCAGTCGATCGGCAGCCACAGCGGCGCGTGGTCGTCGCGCCGTCCCGGCAGGCGGATCGCGAACTCGACGCGCGCGTTGCTGCCCGGCAGCGTCTCGACGTTGAGCGCGTACTGCTCGCGCGTGAACACCTGCTCGAGCAGCCCCGACAGCTGGACCTCGCCGAACACGCCGCGCGACTTCACGTTCGACAGCACGCGGTTGAGCGAGCCGACGTCCTTGGCCAGCAGCTGCATCTCGCCCAGCCCGCGGTGCACCTGTTCGAGCCGGTCGGCGACCTGCTTGAAGCTCTCGCCCAGCCGCTGCTCCAGCGTGGCGTGCAGCTTCTCGTCGACGGTGGCGCGCATCTGCTCGAGCTTCTTCTCGTTGTCGGCCTGGATCGCCGCCAGCCGCGTCTCCACCGTGGCGCGCACCTCGCCCAGGCGCTGGTCGTTGGCCTCGGTCAGGGCGCGCATGCGCTCGGCCATCGACTCGCCGAAGCGATGCAGCGCGTTGGCCTGGCGTTCGGCCAGGCGGTCGACCTGCTCCCCGTGCGCGCGCGCCGCCTCGCCCTGCTGCTGCAGCAGCGTGCGCTGGAACGTGGCGAGCGTCTGCGACAGTTCCTGCCGCGTCGCGGCGGCGCTGCGCGCCACCTCGTCGCGCAATTCGCGCTCGAGCCGTTCGGTCGCGTCGTCGGGGCGGCGCAAGGCCAGCCAGGCTGTGAGCAGCAGCACGACGACCAGCAGGCCCAGCGTCGTCCATTCGATCGTCGACATGGCCGCCATTGTCGCAGCCGGGCCGCTGCACGCGCTGCGGCGCGCGTCACGTTCCGCGCGGCGGACCCTTCAGCTCGACCGTGTTGCCCTCGGGATCGTCGAGGTAGATCGACGGGCCTTCGCCCTCGGCGCCGTAGCGCGTCTCGAGCGGACCGGCGGCGACGCCGAGCGCGGCCAGATGCGCGCGGATGGCGGCCTCGTCGAACGGCTCGACGCGCACGCAGAAGTGGTCGAGGTTGCGGCCCTCGCGCCCGGGCGCGGCGCCGCCCGCGCGGCCGAGCACGCCGTCGACCGGGACCAGGTCGATCAGCGAGCGCCCGGCGCGCAGCTGCACTAGGCCGATGCCGTCCTGCCGCCGCTCGACGGCGCAGCCGAGCACGCGCGTGTAGAAGTCGATCATGCGGTCGAGGTCGACGACGCGCAGGACGATGTGGTCGATGTCGCGGACGACGATCATCGCCGCAGCACCTGCAGGTTGAGCGGCGTCGGCGGCGTGCCACCGGTCAGCGCCGCGATCAGGTTGTCGGCCGCCAGCTCGGCCATGCCGCGGCGCGCGGCCACGCTCGCGCTGGCCATGTGCGGCGTGAGCGCGACGTTGGTCAGCTCGAGCAGCGCGCGGTTGAGCCTGGGCTCGCCTTCGAACACGTCGAGCCCGGCGGCGCCGAGTCGCCGCTCGCGCAGCGCCGCGGCCAGCGCGGCGTCGTCGACCACCCCGCCGCGCGCGATGTTAACCAGCGTCGCGGTCGGCTTCATCAGGGCCAGCTCGGCGGCGCCGATGGCATGGTGCGTCGCCGGCGAATACGGCACGACGACGACCAAGTGGTCCGATTCGCCGAGCAGCGTGGCCTTGTCGACGTAGCGCGCGTGCAAGGCCGCCTCGGTCGCGGCGTCGAGCGGCGAGCGGTTGTGGTAGAGCACCTTCATGCCGAAGCCGAGCGCGCCGCGCCGCGCGATCGCCTGCCCGATGCGGCCCATGCCGAGCACGCCGAGCGTGGCGCCGTGCACGTCCGCGCCGACCAGCATGTCGTAGCGCCACTGCGTCCAGCCGCCGGCGCGGATCAGCCGCTCGCCCTCGGTCAGCCGGCGCGCGGCGGCGAGCAGCAGCGCGAAGCCGAAGTCGGCCGTCGTCTCGGTCAGCACGTCGGGCGTGTTGGTCACCAGCACGCCGCGTGCGCTGCAGGCCGCGACGTCGATGTTGTTGTAGCCGACCGCCATCGTCGAGAGCACGCGCAACTGCGGGTGGGCGTCGAGCAGTTCGGCGTCGACCGGCTCGGTGGCGGTGATGAAGGCACCGACACGGCCGCGCAGCGCCTCGATCAGCCCGGCCTTGCCGAGAATGCGGTCGTCGGGGTTGTCGACGACGTCGAAGTGGCGGCGCAGCCGCTCGACCACCTCGGGGAAGACGGCGCGGGCGACGAGGATCGAGGGCTTCATGGCGAGGTGTTGCGGGCGACGGGGGCGACGACGCGTTCCTTGTGCGGCATCTCGGGAGCCCAGCCGAGCACGGCCAGCAGCACGAAGAAGCCGATCACGTAGCCGACGGCGACGTGCCAGCCGCCTTTCAGCCAGGCACCGACTGAGCGCGCCTCCGGATAGGTGCTCGCCAGCGCGACGCCGGCCGACGAGCCGAACCAGATCATCGATCCGCCGAAGCCGACCGCGAAGGCGAGCATGCCCCAGTCGTAGCCGCCCTGGTGGAGGGCCAGCGCGGTGAGCGGGATGTTGTCGAACACGGCCGAGACGAAGCCGAGCCCGAAGGTCGAGTGCCACGACGCCGCCGGCAGCCGCTCGACCGGCATCATCGATGCGCACAGCACCAGCGACAGCAGGAAGATGCTGCCGCGGGTGGCGTCGCGCAGCAGGCTCCATTCGGGCCGGCGCACCGGCGCGCTCAGCAGGACCGCGACCCAGACCGCCGCGCCGATCACGGGGAAGCGATCGAGCAGTTCGGGCGCGCGCAGGTTGCACCACACGTTGGCGGCCACCGCGGCGATGAGGATGAAGGCGACGATGCCCACGCGCGGCCAGTCGACGCGGATGCCGGGCGCCGGATCCTTGGTGATCGGCTGGTAGGCCTGCTGCTGGCGCGCGGCCATGACGCCGAAGAACAGCAGCGCCGGCAGCGCAGCGATGTAGGCGTCGAGCACGTGCAGCGGGTTGACGCCGTCGATCCACATCATCGTCGTCGTCGTGTCGCCGACCACGCTGCCCGAACCGCCGGCATTCGACGCGGCCACGATCGCCGCCAGGAAGCCGATGTGCACGCGTCGCCGGTACAGCACGCCGGCCATGCTGCCGCCGATCATCGCCGCGGCGATGTTGTCGAGGAAGCTCGACAGCACGAACACGAGGATCAGCATCACGAAGCCACCCTTCCAGTCGTCCGGCAGGTAGCGCGGCAGCACCGCCGGCACGCGGCTGTCCTCGAAGTGGCGAGACAGCAGCGCGAAGCCGAGCAGCAGGCCGAACAGGTTGGCGATGATCACCCACTCGTGCGCCAGGTGCCCGGCCAGGCCGGCCAGCCCCGGGCCGGCGCGAAAGCCGGTGAACGCCAGCTTGTACAGCGTGATCGCCGCCAGCCCGAGCACCGCCACGCGCAGCGTGTGGTGGTGGAACAGCGCGACACCGATCAGCGTGGCGGCGAACAGGATGAAGTCGATCGGGATCCCGAACAGGGTCGGCAGGGTGGCATTCATGAAGCTTCTGGGCGGCTTTCAGTCGAGGAAGCGGGCGAACGCGGCGACCGGCTCGCGCTCGGTCACCAGCGTGTTCTCGACCGCGCGGGGATCGGCGTGGCCGAGCGACATGCCGCACACGAGCTGCTGCTCGGGCGGCGCGCCGAGGTGGTCGAGGACGATGCGGTGGAACGGCGTGAACGCCGCCTGCGGGCAGGTGTCGAGTCCGCGCGCGCGGGCGGCCACCATCACGTTCTGCAGGAACATGCCGAAGTCGAGCCAGCTGCCCTGGCGCATGACGCGGTCGAGCGTGAACATCAGCCCGACCGGCGCGCCGAAGAAGTCGTAGTTGCGCCGGTGCTGCGCATGCATGCGCGCCTTGTCGCCGCGGGCGATGCCGAGCAGGCCGTACAAATCCCAGCCGACCTTGCGGCGCCGCTCGAGGTAGGGCGACACCCAGTCGGTCGGGTAGTAGGCGTATTCCTCACGGTGGCGCTCGCGCTCGACCGGGTCGTCGTAGGCGGCGCGCAGCTTCGCCGAGAGCGCCTCCTTGGCCGCGCCGGTCAGCACCCAGACGCGCCACGGCTGCGTGTTGGTGCCCGACGGTGCGCGCGATGCCACGCCGAGGATGTCCTCCATCACCGCCCGCGGCACCGGCGTCGGCAGGAAGGCCCGCACCGAGCGGCGCGAGGTGATGGCCGCGTCGACCGCGGCGACGGCTTCGTCGCGAGTCACCGCTGCAGGGGCGCGAGCGCGCCGCGCAGGTTCGCGGGCAGCGGCGTCGGCCGGCGCGATGCACGGTCGACGTACACGTGCACGAAGTGGCCGCAGGCAGCGGCCAGCGGCTCGCCCGCGCCGAACACGCCGACCTCGTAGCGCACGCTCGAGCGCCCGACGTGGGCGACCCGCAGGCCGGCCTCCACGGCCTGCGGGAAGGCCAGCGGCGCGAAGTAGTTGCAGTGCGTCTCGACCACCAGCCCGATCACGTCGCCGGCGTGGATGTCGAGTGCGCCGGCGTCGATCAGGTAGCCGTTCACCGCGCTGTCGAACAGGCTGTAGTAGACGACGTTGTTGAGGTGGCCGTAGAGGTCGTTGTCCATCCAGCGCGTGGTGATCGGCCGGAAGCGACGGTAACTCTCGCGCGGCTCGGGCCGCGGTGGATGCGCGTCGGGGGCGGGTTCGGTCATGGCGCGCATTGTTTCATCGCGGCGGCGCGCCACCTGTTGCCGCTTTCCCTCGCCTCGCGCAGTGTGGCGAGCTGCAGCGCCACCGTCTCCTCGATGTCGCGGCCGTAGCCGCCGGCCATCGTCAGCGCCACAGGGATGCGACGGTCGCGCAGCGCGGCGAGCACGCGGCGGTCGCGCTCGGCCAGCCCTTGCGCGCTGACGCGCAGGCGGCCGAGCCGGTCGTGTTCGTGCGGGTCGGCACCGGCGAGATAGAACGCCAGGCCGGGCAGCGCCGCGGCGTGGCGCGACCAGACGGTGTCGAGCGCACGGTCGAGCGCGGCCAGGTAGTCGGCATCGGCGCAGCCGTCGGGCAGTTCGACGTCCAGATCGCTCGTGGCCTTGCGCGCCGGGAAGTTCTTCGCCGCGTGCATCGAGAAGGTGAAGACGGTCGGATCGTCGGCGAAGATCGCCGCCGTGCCGTCGCCCTGGTGCACGTCGAGGTCGACCACCAGCACCCGCAGCAGCGCACGGCGCGCGCGATGCCACTCGGCCTGCATCAAGCGGGCGGCGACGGCGACGTCGTTGAACACGCACCAGCCGGCACCGCGATCGGCGTGCGCGTGGTGGGTGCCGCCAGCCAGGTTGGCGGCGACGCCCTCGGCCAGCGCCGCACGGGCGGCGCCGATGGTGGCACCGACCGAGCGGCGGGCCCGCTCGACCATCATCGGCGACCACGGGAAGCCGATCGCGCGCTCGGCCGCCGGCGTCAGCAGCCCCTCGGCGATGCTGGCGATGTAGTGCGGCGTGTGCGCCAGCGCCAGCTCGCCGTCGCCGGCGGGCAGCGCCTCGTGCGCCTCGAAGCCGGCGCCCTCCTGTGCGACGCGCTCGCGCAGGCGCCGGTACTTGCCCATGGGGAAGCGGTGCCCGGCGGGCAGCGGCAACACGAACGAGTCGGAGTAGTAGAGCTTCATCGCGGGCCGGCGATTGTGCCTGTGCCACCCGTCGTGGAGAGGCATCCCTAGAATTTGCTGCAGCGCAACAAATCGCTTGCACCCGCGGCAACGGCTCCTATAATTCGTCTCATGTTGCAGCGCAGCAAAGCTGCTTTCTCACCACCCACCCAGGAGCCCACCATGATGACCCCCGAACAACTGATGACCGCCCAGAAGGCCAACGTCGAGATCCTCTTCGGACTGACTTCCAAGGCCTTCGAAGGCGTCGAGAAGCTCGTCGAACTGAACCTGCAGGTCGCCAAGGCCGCGCTCAACGAAGCCGCCGAGGCGACCCAGGCCGCCCTGTCGGTCAAGGACGCGCAGGAACTGCTGGCGCTGCAAGCCGGCCTGCTGCAACCGGCCGCGGAGAAGGCCGCCGCCTACGGCCGTCATGTCTATGACATCGCGACCGCGACCAATGCCGAGGTGAGCCGCGTCGCCGAGACGACGATGACCGACGCTCAGCAGAAGTTCATGGCCGTCGTCGACACCGCCGCCAAGAACGCGCCGGCCGGCACCGAGAACGCCGTGGCGCTCGTCAGGTCGGCCGTCTCGGCCGCCAACAACGCCTACGAGAGTGTGCACAAGGCGGTCAAGCAGGCCGCCAACGTGGCCGAAGCGAACTTCACGGCGATGACCAACACCGCCGTCAAGGCCGCGCAAGCCGCGCCGAAGTCGACCAAGCGCGCCGCCTGAGGGTGCCGGGGCCGCCCAGCGGCGGCCCGGTAAAGTTTTGTGGAGCCGTTGAACTTTCGTCGGGGCTCCGCATCCCAAAAGGGCCGCGGGCGTTGCCTGCGGTCTCCCTGAAAGGTTGTCTCCTCGGTACCTCTCGAATCCCTCCATTCAAGGTACCTTCGGCCCGCCCCGTGCGGGCCGTTTCTTTTTCCGGCCCGCTAGCGCGTCAGCGCAGCGATGCGCTGCCCGAGCGCGGGCAGCATCGCGAGGGCGGCCTCGCGGCCGGCCTGGATCGAACGCCGGCGTGCGGCGAAGTCGGCGCTGCCGACGTCGGCCAGCCTGGGGCGCAGCACGACATCGGCCTCGCGCAGCTCGTAGTCATTGAGGCTGTGGCCCATGATGGCGAAGGTCTGCAGCAGCATGCCCATGGCGTCGCCGGTGGCGCCGGCCTCCGGCGGGGCCGAGATGTCGACCGCGACCACCAGCTCGGCGCCCATCTGGCGGGCGAAATGCACCGGCACCGGCGCGACCAGCCCGCCGTCGACGTACTCGTGGCCGCCGATCTTCACCGGCTGGAACAGTGCCGGCACGGCGCTCGAGGCGCGCACCGCGAGACCGGGGTCGCCGCGCTGGAACAGGATCGGCCGCCCGCTCGCCAGGTCGGTGGCGACGATGCCCAGCGGGATGCGCATCTGCTCGATCATCAGCCCACCGGTGTGCTCGCGC
This sequence comes from Betaproteobacteria bacterium, assembly GCA_050256835.1. GTDB lineage: Bacteria > Pseudomonadota > Gammaproteobacteria > Burkholderiales > Burkholderiaceae_C > JAMHWF01. The sequence continues at coordinate 12,917 of JBLMVT010000477.1, forward strand.
ACGTAGCGCGCCAGCGCCTCGCCGCGGATCAGGCCGCGGCCAGGGAAGGACCAGTCGGCGATCGCGCCCTCGTCCATTGATTCGGCCAGCGACCCCAGCTCGACGCCGCTCTTGCCCGAGGCATACATCGCCGCCACCAGGCTGCCCGCCGACGTGCCGACGACCAGCGCCGGCCGGATGCCGTGCTCCTGCAGCACCTGGATCACGCCGATGTGGGCGAAGCCGCGCGCCGCGCCCCCGCCGAGCACGAGGCCGATGCGCGGCGGCCGCGGTAAAGGTTTCGGTGCGACGGGGGCGCTGGCCGCGGCGACGGCTGGCGGCGCGACGGCCACGCCCGGCGG
>JBLMVT010000478.1:0-4143 GCA_050256835.1 Betaproteobacteria bacterium
GCCGGCGCAGCCAGGCGCCCGGGCCGCGCCGGCTCGCCCACACCGACAGCGGCACGGCGAGCAGCAGCCCGCCGATGATCGGCAACAGCCACCACGGGAAGCTCGTCCCGACCAGCACGAGCGCCGCGACCCAGGCGACCGCCAGCAGCGTGTGCAGGCCGTGGCGCCGCCAGGCTTCGCTCCAGGGAGTCGCATCGTCCTCGCGCGGCGGCGACTTCCAGTCCATGCGCCAGCCGGTCAGCGCGGCGAACACGAACTGGCTGTGGAACAGCATGCGCACCGGCGCCAGCAGCGTCGAATAGACGAACTCGAGCAGACCGCCCAGCAGCAGCCGCCCGGCCCCGCCGTAGTGGCGCGCTTCGCGGCGCGCGACGATCACGCCCAGCGCGAGCACCTTGGGCAGCAGCAGCAGCAAGGCGGTGAAGCCGAACAGCGTGAGCATCAGCTCGAGGTTGGCGGTCGGCCAGATCGGGAACAGCTGGAACGGCTCCAGGAAGTAGTGCGGGGTTTCGCCGTGGTGCGTCGTGAACAGCAGCGTCGACAGCAGCAGGAAGCCGAGCCACAGCGGCGCCGACAGGTAGGCCAGCACGCCGGTGAGGAACACCGAACGGTGCACCGGGTGCAGCCCGGGCTCGAACATCAGCCGCGAGTTCTGCAGATTGCCGTGGCACCAGCGGCGGTCGCGCTGCACCTCGGCGATCAGGTTCGGCGGCACCTGCTCGTAGCTGCCGTCGAGGTCGTGGGCGATCCACACCTTCCAGCCGGCGCGGCGCATCAGCGCGGCCTCGACGAAGTCGTGCGACATGATGTCGCCGGCCAGGGAGCCGCGGCCGGCGATGGCGCTGAGCGCGCAATGGCGCATGAACGGCTCGATGCGCAGGATCGCGTTGTGGCCCCAGTAGTGCGACTCGCCGAGCTGCCAGAAGCGCATGCCGGCGGTGAACAGCGGGCCGTAGACGCGCGAGCCGAACTGCTGGGCGCGGGCGTGCAGCGTCTCGTGGCCGCAGGCGCTGGGCGCGGTCTGGATGATGCCGGCGTCGGGCTGCGCCTCCATGCGGCGCACCAGCGCCGTCAGGCATTCGCCGGTCATCACGCTGTCGGCATCGAGCACGACCATGTAGCGGTAGGCGTGCCCCCAGCGGCGGCAGAAGTCGGCGACGTTGCCGGCCTTGCGGTGGCGCCGCAGCTGGCGCCAGCGGTAGTGGATGCGCGCCTCGGCGCCCGGCGCGTCGAGCCCGAGGTCGCGCACCAGCGCGCTCCAGGCCGCCTGCTCGGCCGCCCGCACGTCGGGCCGGCCGGTGTCGCTGAGCACGAAGAAGTCGAAGTGCGCCAGCTCGCCGGTCTGCTGCAGCGACTCGAAGGTCGCGCGCAGGCCGCCGAACACGGTGGCGACGTGCTCGTTGCAGATCGGCATCACGATCGCGGTGCGCGAACGCGGCCCGCTCGGCAGCGCGTCCGACTCCGGCATGGCCGGTGCGTGGTCGCCGCGCCAGAGCACGATCAGCCCCATGACGGCGGTCCAGAACCCGGCCGAGATCCAGGCGAAGAGCACGCCGAACAGCACCAGCAGGGCTTGCTCGAGCCAGGTCGCGCCGCGCTTGGGCAGGATGTCGACCATGGTGTTCGTGCCGATCACCGCGCACACGGCGACGAGCAGCAGCAGGATCACGCGCCGCGCCATCAGCGGGCGATGGTCACCGGGGCTGCGCCACGGTTCGGCCGGGCGCCGGCCGAGCAGGCGCCGCAGCGGGCGCAGCAACGGCGGACCGGCCCACGGCAGGGGCGTCATCGAGCCGCGCTCGGGCGGCGGAGAAAGCGGGGTCGAAAAGCTCATGGTGAAGACTTCTTGTCTGCCTCCCCGGGCAGGATGTAGCTCCAGGTCTCGCTGACGGTGTCGCCGCGCAGCCGCAGGAAGGCGCGCAGCTCCACCGGCTTGGTCGCATCGGGGCGCTTGAGACGCACCGTCATGCGCCAGCCGCCCGTGACGATGTTCCTGAACAGGTTGCTCTCGGCCAGCTCGGCGCCCGGCCCGACCGACAGCACCGGCTCGACCTTCGCGTCGGCCGCGAGACCCTTCAGCGGCGGCCCCTCGAAGTCGACGACGAACTTGATCTGGCCGTCGGGCTGCTTCACGTAGCCGCGGCCGCGGCGCGTCTGCACGACGCTGGCCAGCGGCGGGCGCACCTCGCCCTGCATCTGCCAGCGCATGCGGTAGGCCAAGCTGAGCGGCCGGTCGCGCGCCACCGGCTGCTGCGGTACCCAGTAGGCGACGATGTTGTCGTTCGTCTCGTCGGGGGTCGGGATCTGCACCAGCTCGATGCGCCCGGCGCCCCACCCGCCCAGCGGCTCGACCCACACGCTCGGCCGGCGCTCGTACAGCGACTCGGTGTCCTCGTAGCTCGTGTAGGCGCGGTCGCGCTGCATCAGGCCGAAGCCGCGCGGATCGCGCGTCGTGAACGAGGTGACGAGCAGCTTCTGCGGGTTGACCAGCGGACGCCAGATCCATTCGCCCTCGCCAGTGTGGATCGACAGGCCGTCGGAGTCGTGCACCTCCGGGCGGTAGTCGTCGTGCCCCGGCTGGTTCTCGCCGAAGTCGAACATGCTGGTCAGCGGGGCGATGCCGAGCTTGGCGATGTCCGCCCGCGGGTACAGCGTGGCGTGCACGGTGATGACCGTCTCGGTGCCCGGTCGCACCAGGAACTGGTAGGCGCCGGCCACCCGCGGCGAGTCGAGCAGCGCGTAGATCGTCAGCGTGGTCGCATGCGGCACAGGCCGCTCCAGCCAGAACTCGCTGAAGCGCGGGAACTCCTCGCCCTGCGGCCCGGCGGTGTCGATCGCCAGCCCGCGCGCGGACAGGCCGTACACCTGCCCCTTGCCGACCGCGCGGAAATAGCTGGCGCCAAGGAAGACGGCGACCTCGTCCTTGTAGTCGGGCCGGTTCATCGCGTAGTGCAGGCGAAAGCCCGCGTAGCCGAGCGCGGCCCTGAGCCGCGGCTCGAGCCGGTTGCGGCCGAAGTCGAACTGCGCCGGATCCCAGGCCAGCGGGCGTGCGCGCTGGCCGACGATCTCGTTGATCTTCACCGGGGTGAACGAGCGCCCTGCAGGGAAGAACATCACCTCGAAGGGCAGCTTGTCGGCGCGCCACAGGGCAGCGTCGGGCTTGAAGCGGATGTCGCGGTAGTCGTCGTACTCGAGGTCGCGCACCTCGCGCGGCGGCTCGGGCGGCGCCTGGTAGGTCGCGGCGGCGAGCTTGCGTGCCTGCTCGGCGACGTCCTCGAAGCCGAACGCGTGCGCGCTAGCGCCGGCGAGCAGCAGCAGCAGGCCGAGCAGCGGCCGGACCCAGCCTGATCCGGATCCCCGCACGGCCCGCACCGCCGTCCCGCACGACTGCCTCGTCGATCGCCGCCCGCCCGCGCCTGTCATTGCCGATTCGTGCTCCGTGTCTTCCGTCTGGCGCGGCCGGGGCCGCGGCGTCCGCTACCGAGCACCGCGCATACCCGCGCGGTGCACTGCAACCGACGGCCAGCGCATTCGTCATCGCCATCCACCCGGCATTTGCCAGAAATGTCGCGCAGTCTAAGGGTTTTTACGCTGGCGCGTCGGCACGGGAAATGTCCGCTTACGGCTATGGAGGTCGGTTGCCGAAGCGGAAGTTCCGCGCGCGAAGGCGTAAAAAAGGCCGGTCGTTTCGACCGGCCGGCGCTGCGGGGGTTGCTCAGCCGGCGAAGTTGCGCTCGGCGAAGTCCCAGTTGACCAGCGAAGCGAGGTAGGCCTCGGCCCACTTCGGCCGCTGGTTGCGGTAGTCGATGTAGTAGGCGTGCTCCCAGACGTCGATCGTCAGCAGCGGCTTGTCGGCGCCGGTCAGCGGCGTCGCTGCGTTGCCGGTGTTGACGATGGCCACGCTGCCGTCGGACTTCTTCACCAGCCAGGTCCAGCCCGACCCGAAGTTGCCGACCGCCTGCTTGGCGAACTCCTCCTTGAACGCGCCGACGCTGCCCCAGGCCTTGTCGATCGCCGCCTTCAGCGCGCCCTTGGGCTCGCCGCCGCCGTGCGGCTTCATGCAGTTCCAGAAGAAGCTGTGATTCCAGACCTGCGCGGCGTTGTTGAAGATGCCGCCGCTGGACTTGCGCACGATGTCCTCGA
>JBLMVT010000479.1:0-4207 GCA_050256835.1 Betaproteobacteria bacterium
GTCGAGCCGCGCCTGCGACGACTGCAGCGCGGTCGGGGCGATGAAGTGCTGCGCCGCCAGCCCGCGGTTCGCCTCGTGCTGGCGCTCGGCCTCGGCCAGCGCCGCCTGCGCCGAGTCGACGGCGGCGCGACGGTCGGCGACGCGGCTCGTCAGCTCGGCGAGGTCGATGCGGCCGAGCACCTGCCCGGCGCTCACGCGGCTGCCCTCGGCGACGTCGAGCGCGAGCAGCGTGCCTGCCGCCTTGGCGCGCACGATGGCGGTGCGCGGTGCGACCAGCGGGCCGGAGAACTCGATGCGTTCGGGCATCGCCCGACGCTCGGGCCGGGTCACCTCGGTCGCGGCGAACTGCAGGGTGACGACCTTCGTCTTGTCGTCGGTCTTGGCGCGCAGCAGGTCGGGATGCGCCAGCAGCGCGAACGCGCCGCCGGCGACCGTGGCGGCGCCGATGAAGCCGCCGATCCACAGGCGCCGTCTCGTGGACGCGCCTGGGCCGGCCGTCGGGCTCGGGTGTGTCATGGCGCGGCAGTCTAGCGAGCCGCGGCGTGCCCGCCAGCCGGGCTGCGACGGATTGCAGTTTGAGCGAGGCGAACTGCGGCGCCGGTCGACAGGCTGCGGTCAGGCGCCGGGCGCCGCGCCGGGAATGGCCGGCGTGTCGATGCGAACGTCGCCGCACTGCGCACGCCAGCGCAGCGCATGGTCCATCAGCACCAGCGCGAGCATGGCTTCCGCGATCGGCGTGGCGCGGATGCCGACGCAGGGGTCGTGGCGACCGAAGGTCTCGACGGTCGTCGGCCGGCCGGCGCGGTCGATCGAGGCGCGCGGGGTGCGGATCGAGCTGGTCGGCTTGATCGCGAGCTGGACGACGAGGTCCTGCCCGGTCGAGATGCCGCCGAGCGTGCCGCCGGCGTTGTTGCCGCGAAAGCCCTCGGGCGTCAGCTCGTCGCCGTGCACGCTGCCGCGCTGCGCGACGCAGGCGAAGCCGGCGCCGATCTCGACGCCCTTGACCGCGTTGATGCCCATCATCGCGTGCGCGATGTCGGCGTCGAGCTTGTCGAACAGCGGCTCGCCGAGCCCCGGTGGCACGTTCGTCGCCTCGACGCGGATGCGCGCGCCGACCGAGTCGCCGGCCTTGCGCAGCGCGTCCATCGCTTCTTCCAGGCGCGGGATCAGCGAGGCGTTGGCGGCGAAGAAGGGGTTGTGCGGCACGTGCTCCCAGCCCTCGAACGGGATCTCGATCTCGCCGAGCGCCGTCATGCAGCCGCGAAAGCCGATGCCGTGGTGCTCGCGCAGCCACTTCCGGGCCACCGCGCCGGCGCCGACCATCGGCGCCGTGAGCCGCGCCGACGAGCGGCCGCCGCCGCGCGGGTCGCGCAGCCCGTACTTGCGCCAATAGGCGTAGTCGGCGTGACCGGGGCGGAAGGTATCGAGCAGGTTGCCGTAGTCGCGACTGCGCTGGTCGGTGTTGCGGATCAGCAGGCAGATCGGCGTACCGGTCGTCACGCCCTCGTACACGCCCGACAGGATCTCCACCGCATCGGGCTCGTTGCGCTGCGTGACGTGGCGCGAGGTGCCGGGGCGGCGCCGGTCCAGCTCGGGCTGGATGTCGGCCTCCGACAGCGCCATGCCCGGCGGGCAACCGTCGATCACGCAGCCAATCGCCGGGCCGTGCGACTCGCCGAAGTTCGTGACCGCGAAGAGGTGGCCGAAGGTGCTGCCGGACATGCTGCGATTCTAGGTTGATGCTGCTGGCCAGCCGCGAGACCTGCCGCTCGCGGCAGGCGGTACCCGGGCCGGGCTCATGCGTTGGCGGTCGGCTGCGCCGACTTCGCTGCGATGCTCGCCGCCACTAAATCGCCCGTCCCGGGTATCGCCTGCCGCTCGACAGCGCTCGTTGTCCTCGTCGAGCGCCCCGCTGTTCCGCAAAGGGGCGGGCGGGCAGGTCGCGCAGCGCATATGAGCCGCCGAGGCGCGCAGGGCTCGTGGCCAGCGCGCGCAGCGCGCCACGTGAGCTGACTCGTCGCATCTGTCCGAGCGCAGCGAACGCAGTGAGCGAAGCGAGTTATGCGACGGGCCACGAGGCCGAGCACCACAGGGCAGCCTGCGCTGCCAGGCGCAGGCCGGCTCATGCTAAGCGGAGCGGCCTGCCCGCCCGCCCCTTTGCCGCACAGAAGTCCTCAGCCCGCGCGCTGCTCCGCCTGTACCGGCTCGTCGACCGGCCAGTCGCGGATGTAGGCCTTGAGCATGCGGTTCTCGAAGTCCTGGCTCTCGACCACCGCGCGCGCGACGTCGTAGAAGGAGATCACGCCCATCAACATGCGCTGGCTCATCACCGGCATGTAGCGCGCGTGCCGGTCGAGCATCATGCGGCGCACCTCGTCGATCTCGGTGTCGGGCGTGCAGGTGAGCGGCGCGTCGTCCATCACGGTGCGCACGACCGTCGTGCCGACGCTGCCGCCGTTGGCGACGATGGCGAGGATCACCTCGCGGAAGGTCAGCATCCCGACCAGCTCGCCGTGCGACATCACGACGAGCGAGCCGATGTCGTGCTCGGCCATCGTCGTCGCCGCGTCGGCGAGCGGCTGCTCGGGCGAGACGGTGAACAGGGTATTGCCCTTGACGCGCAGGATGTCGCTGACTTTCATGATCGCCTCCCGGTCCGTCGCTGCGCAGCCAACATAGCACACAATCCCCGCGACGCCCACACTTGCCCAGGCAGCCATGGCCGACCCCGGATTCCCCACCCTCGCGCTGCACGCCGGCGCCGGGCCCGACCCCGCCACCGGTGCGCGCGCGACACCGCTGTACCTCAGCACTTCGTTCGTCTTCGAAAGCAGCGACGAGGCCGCGGCCCTGTTCAACATGGAACGCTCGGGCCACGTCTACAGCCGCCTGTCCAACCCGACGACCGCGGTGTTCGAGGAGCGCATCGCCGCGCTCGAGGGCGGCGTCGGTGCGATCGCCACCGCCAGCGGCCAGGCCGCGCTGCACCTGGCGATCGCGACCATCGCGGGCGCCGGCTCGCACATCGTCGCCTCGGGCGCGCTGTACGGGGGCTCACACAACTTGCTCGCCTACACGCTGCCGCGCTTCGGCATCACGACGACCTTCGTCAAGCCCGGCGACCTCGACGGCTGGCGCGCGGCGATCCGGCCCGAGACGCGGCTGCTGTTCGGCGAGACGCTCGGCAACCCGGGCCTCGACGTGCTCGACATTCCGGCCGTCGCGGCGCTGGCGCACGACCACGGCCTGCCGCTGCTGGTCGACTCGACCTTCACGACGCCGTGGCTGATGCAGCCGTTCGAGCACGGCGCGGACCTCGTCTACCACTCGGCGACCAAGTTCCTCTCCGGGCACGGCACGGTGATCGGCGGCGTGCTGGTCGACGGCGGCGGCTTCGACTGGGACGCCTCGGGGCGCTTCCCCGAACTGAGTGCGCCCTACGCCGGTTTCCACGACATGGTGTTCAGCGAGGAGAGCACGGTCGCCGCGTTCCTGCTGCGCGCGCGCCGCGAGGGCCTGCGCGACTTCGGCGCCTGCATGAGCCCGCACACCGCCTGGCTGATTCTGCAGGGCATCGAGACGCTGGCGCTGCGCATGGAGCGCCACGTCGCCAACGCGCGCCGGCTGGTCGAATTCCTGGCTGCGCACCCGATGGTCGCGCGCGTCGGCTATCCGGAACTGGAGTCGCACCCCGACCATGCGCTGGCGCGCAAGCTGCTGCCCAGGGGCTGCGGCTCGGTGTTCAGCTTCGACCTGAAGGGCGACCGCGCGCAGGGCTGCACCTTCATCGAGTCGCTCAAGCTGTTCTCGCACCTGGCCAACGTCGGCGACTGCCGCTCGCTGGTCATCCACCCGGCATCGACGACGCACTTCCGCATGGACGACGCGTCGCTCGCCGCCGCCGGCATCACCCAGGGCACGATCCGGCTGTCGGTCGGGCTGGAGGATGCCGACGACCTGATCGAGGACCTGGCGCGCGCGCTCAAGGCCGCGCAGAAGAAGGCCGGCGCGTGAAGGTCGTCGTGCAGGGCCGCGAGGCCTACGCCTACACCGGCGGCAAGCCGTTCGATCCGGCGCTGCCGTGCGCCGTGCTGATCCACGGCGCGCTGAACGACCACAGCGTGTGGGCGCTGCAGAGCCGCGCACTGGCGCACCACGGGCATGCCGTGCTGGCGGTCGACCTGCCCGGCCACGGCCGCAGCGCCGG
>JBLMVT010000480.1:0-3549 GCA_050256835.1 Betaproteobacteria bacterium
GCGCCTCGACCAGCCGCGCTTCGTGCCGCGCACCGCCGGCCTGTTCGCCGTCAGCGCCCTGGCTTCGCGGGGCATCGCCTGGTCCGCGCTCGGCGCGCGCACGCTCGCCGCGTCGGTCGCCGGCACGCCGTGCCCGCTCGAGGCGAGCCTGCTCGACGCGGTCGATGCGGCGCGCTTCGTCGCGCGCGCGGCTAGAAGGTAAGCGTCTTCACGCCCTGCGCCGTGCCGAGCAGGCAGACGCTGGCGCGGTTGCGCGCGAAGATGCCGACCGTCACGACGCCGGGCCACTGGTTGATCTCGCGCTCCATGGCCGCCGGGTCCTCGATGACGAGGCCGCGCACGTCGAGTATGTGGCCGCCGTTGTCGGTCACCACGCCTTTGCGCAGCGCTGGCTCGCCGCCGAGCGCGCGCAGCCGTCGCGCCACCAGCCGGGCCGCCATCGGGATCACCTCGACCGGCAGCGGGAAGCGGCCGAGCCGCCCGACGAACTTGGATTCGTCGGCGATGCAGACGAAGCGCCCGGCCAGGTCGGCGACGATCTTCTCGCGCGTCAGCGCCGCGCCGCCGCCCTTGATCATGCAGCCCGAGGGGTCGATCTCGTCGGCGCCGTCGACGTAGACCGGAAGCGAATCGACCTCGTTGGCGTCGAGCACGCGGATGCCGTGCGCGCGCAGCCGCTCGCTGCTCTTCTCCGAGCTCGACACCGCACCGGCGATGCGCTGCTTCACCGCCGCCAGCGCGTCGATGAAGCAGTTGACGGTCGAGCCCGTGCCGACGCCGACCAGCGCGCCGTCGACCAGGTAGTCGAGCGCTGCGCGGCCGACCAGCGCCTTCATTTCGTCCTGGTTCATGCGGCGGGATTATCCGCGCCGCCCCACCATGGCCTCGGGCCTCACCCAGGCGTCGAACTGCTCGGCGCTGACCCAGCCCGAGGCGAGCGCGGCCTCGCGCAGGGTGGTGCCCTCGTGGTGCGCGCGCTTGGCGATCGCCGCCGCGCGGTCGTAGCCGATGTGCGGATTGAGCGCGGTGACCAGCATCAGCGAGCGCCGCAGCAGCTCGTCGATGCGCGCGCGGTCGGCCTCGATGCCGCGCGCGCAATGCAGGTCGAAGCTGCGCGCGGCGTCGGCCAGCAGGCGGATGCTCTGCAGCACGGCATGGGCGATCACCGGCTTGTAGACGTTCAGCTCGAAGTTGCCCGACGCGCCCGCGAAGCCGACCGCCGTGTCGTTGCCCATCACCTGGCAGCACGCCATGGTCAGCGCCTCGCACTGCGTCGGGTTCACCTTGCCCGGCATGATCGAGCTGCCCGGCTCGTTCTGCGGGATGGCGATCTCGCCCAGGCCCGAGCGCGGCCCCGAGGCGAGCCAGCGCACGTCGTTGGCGATCTTGACGAGCGACGCGGCCAGCGTCTTCAGCGCGCCGTGCAGGAACACCAGTGCGTCGTGCGCGGCCAGCGCCTCGAACTTGTTGGGCGCGCTCGTCAGCGGCAGCCCGGTCTCGTCGGCCAGCACGCGCGCGACGCGCATGCCGAACTCCGGGTGCGCGTTGAGGCCGGTGCCGACTGCCGTGCCGCCGAGCGCCAGTTCGCAGACGTGCGCCAGCGCGTCGCGCAGGTGCGCCAGGCCGTGGTCGAGCTGCGCCACCCAGCCCGAGAATTCCTGGCCGAGCGTCAGCGGGGTGGCGTCCTGCAAGTGCGTGCGGCCGATCTTCACGACGTCGGCGAAGGCGCGCGCCTTGGCGTCGAGCGTGTCGCGCAGCGCCTGCAGCGACGGCCGCAGCGAGCCTTCGACGGCCAGCGCCGCGGCCAGGTTCATCGCGGTGGGGAACACGTCGTTGGACGACTGGCCGCGGTTCACGTCGTCGTTCGGGTGCACGAGCCTGCCTTCACCGACCGGTCCGCCGAGCAGCTGCGAGGCGCGGTTGGCCAGCACCTCGTTCATGTTCATGTGGGTCTGCGTCCCGGAGCCGGTCTGCCACACCGAGAGCGGAAATTCGCCGTCGTGGCGGCCGTCGAGCACCTCGGTCGCCGCCGCGGCGATGGCATCGGCCGTGGCCGCCCCCAGCTGGCCCAGCTCGCGGTTGACCCGGGCTGCCGCGCGCTTGACACGCGCCAGCGCGTGCAGCAGCTCGCGCGGCATGCGCTCGGTCGAGATCGCGAAGTGCTCGAGCGAACGCTGCGTCTGCGCGCCCCACAGCCGGTCGGCCGGCACGGCGATGTCGCCGAAGCTGTCGTGTTCGATGCGCTCGGGCATGGTGTGAACCCCGGTGTCATTCCACGAACGCCGCTGGGTCCCGGCCTGCGCCGGGACGACGCCGCGGTGCAGCGAGTATGGCCTTCGCTCCGAAACCCTGTCGGCGACAATCGCGCGCCATGCCGATCGTCCCTTACGCGCTCGCCCGCCCGTTCCTGTTCGGGCTCGACGCCGAGCGGGCGCACGAGCTGACGCTGGCGGCGATCGCGCGGCTGCAAAACACGCCGGCGCAGCGCCTGTGGTCGCAGCGGCGGGTCGACGACCCGGTGACGCTCGCCGGGCTGCGCTTTCCGAACCGTGTCGGACTGGCCGCCGGGCTCGATAAGAACGGCCGCTGCATCGACGGGCTGGGCGCGATGGGCTTCGGCTTCATCGAGGTCGGCACGGTGACGCCGAAGGCGCAGCCGGGCAACCCGAAGCCGCGACTCTTCAGGCTGCCCGAGCACACGGCGCTGATCAACCGGCTGGGCTTCAACAACGACGGGCTCGACGCCTTCGTCGCCAACGTGCGCCGCGCGCACAGCTTCCGCGCCACGGGCGGCATCCTCGGGCTGAACATCGGCAAGAACGCGGCCACGCCGATCGAGCGCGCGGTCGACGACTACCTGCTCGCGCTCGACGCCGTGCACGCGCATGCCGACTACGTGACCGTCAACATCTCCAGCCCGAACACGAAGGACCTGCGCACGCTGCAGGCCGACGCGGCGCTCGACGCGCTGCTGGGCGCGCTGCGCGAACGCCGCGAGGCGCTGGCGCTCACCGCACAGCGGCGGGTGCCGATGTTCGTCAAGATCGCCCCCGACCTCGACGCGAGCCAGGTCGAGGCGATCGCCGCCGCCCTGCGTCGCCACGCGGTCGACGGCGTGATCGCGACCAACACCACCGTCGCGCGCGACGCCGTCGCCGGCCACCCGCTCGCGCAGCAGGCAGGCGGCCTGAGCGGTGCGCCGCTGGCCGCGGCGAGCAACCGCGTGATCGGCGCGCTGCGCGCGGCGCTAGGCGCGGGCTTTCCGATCATCGGCGTCGGCGGGGTCGTCGATGCGGCGCAGGCGGTGGCCAAGATCGAGGCCGGCGCCGACCTGGTGCAGATCTACACCGGCCTCGTCTACCGCGGCCCGGCACTGGTCGGTGAGGCGGCGCGCGCGATCGCGAGACTGCATTCGCACTGACCGCGGGAACGGCGCTTGCCGGGCGCTCGCGTGAAGCGCCTTCCGACCGGTCCGAGCGCCGCCCTCGCCGCCTGGCCGCTCGCCGCCGCCCTGGCCGCCTGCGCCGCGCCGCCGCCGATCGACGGCCG
>JBLMVT010000481.1:0-3825 GCA_050256835.1 Betaproteobacteria bacterium
GTGGCGCCGAAGCCGCTGACGTGATGGATGCGGATGCTGTCGATCTTCTCGACCGGCTTCATCATCTGCGAGACGATCTCGGGCAGGCGGTCGAGGCGGTACTTCTCGAGCTTCATCTGCAGCAGCGGTGCGGACAGCGAGTTCTCCGCGGAAATCAGCGCGCGCGAGCCCTCCGACTCGGCGACCATGCGCACGCGCTCGGCCTCGGCGCGGGTGAAGGTCGCCTCGGCCTCGGCCTTGGCCTTCTTCAGCAGGACGGTGGCCTCGGACGCCGCGCTGGCCTCGGCGACCTCGCCGGCCTCCGTGACGCGCTTGAGCGCGATCTCGCGCGAGCGGTCGGCCACGGCGCGCTCGCGCTCGGTCTGCACCTGCTCCTGCGCCAGGATGACCTCGCTGCGCGCGCGCTCGGCCGCGGCCTGCGCGCGCGCCTCCTCGGCGTGCTTGACCGAGAGCGTGATCGCACTGTCGAGCTTGCGCACCTCGGAGTTGAGCTGCGACTCGATCTCGAGGCGGCGCAGCTCGCGCTGCTTCTCGATCTCGCGCAACCGCGTGTCCTGCTCGCGGGCGATGCGCGCGCGCTCGGTCGCCGCCATCGCCTCCTCGCGGGCGCGCGCGCCCTCGGCGTCGCTGCCGGCCTTGATCTTCTCGATCTCGAGGCGCTGCTGGATCTGCGCCTGCTCCTCCTCCTGGCCGAGCACGAGCCGACGCTTGGTCGCCTCGAGCTGCGTCTGGCGCACCGAGATCTCGGCGTCGGCCTCGACCTCGGCGCGCTTCTTGCGGTTCACCGCGATGATCTCGGCCAGACGGCGCATGCCGACCGCGTTGAAGGCGTTGTTCTCGTCGAACGAGCCGAATGCCGCCTGGTCGAGCCGGGTCAGAGAGACCGAGTCGAGCAGGATCCCGTTCTGCACGAGGTTGGGGCGCAGCAGGGAAGCGACCGCGGCGACGAACTCGGCGCGCTTCTCGTGCAGCGCGTCCATCGTGCGGCCGGCGGCCTCCGCCTGCACCGCGTCGACGAAGCGGCCTTCCAGCAGGTTGCGGATGCCGTCGGGCGTGAACGACTTCGAGCCGAGCGACTGCGCCGCGGTGGCGACGCCCTCGACGGTCGGCTGCACGCGCACGTAGAACTCGAGCTCGGCGTCGACGCGCATGCGGTCCTCGGTGATGAGCGACTTCTCGCCGGCGCGGCGCACCTCGACGCGGATCGTGCGCAGGCTGACCTCGTCGACCTTGTGCAGGAACGGCAGCGCCAGGCAGCCGCCGGAGATCAGGGTGCGCTGGCCGCCGAAGCCGGTGCGGATCAGCGCGACGTCACGGCTCGACTTGCGGTAGAAGCGGTTGAGGAAAACGACCAGCACCGCGACGACGACGATCGCGACGATGATGCCGAACAGCCAGGCCAGCACGAGCATGAGCGTTCCCGCGGCGGAGTTGCGGGGCGCATCATTGCGCCGGTATTTTCCAAGGCAAATAAGTGTTTTCCATGGCAAACATCGCCATGGGCGCGGCCAGCAGCCGCGCATCGCCGGCGCTCGCGTTCAGGCGCCGCCCGATTCCTCGATGAAGCTTTCCAGCAGGCGCTTGAGCTGGCTGGTGCGGCGCGGGCCGAGCGCCTCCTCGATGCTGTCGTGGTGCGCGTCGACGCGCTCCTTCAGCCGCGCCACCACCTCGAGGCCGTGGTCGCTGATGAAGACCAGCACCTTGCGGCTGTCGCGCGGGTCGGCGGCGCGCTGCACGACGCCGCGGCTGACCAGCTTGTCGATGTTCTTGGTCAGCGCCGGGCCGTTGAGCAGCGACAGCTCGGCCAGCTCGCCCATCGAGCGGCCCTGCTCGTCGGACAGCACGTGCAGGATGCGCCAGTGCTCCTCGGTGAAGTCCTCGTCGCCGATCGACTGGCTGAGGCCCGCGCGCATGCGCCGGTGCGCCGACGCGAGCAGGAAGGCGAGGTACTGGGAGAGATTCTGTTCGGGCATGGGGCGTGCGAGGCGGCGCGCGGCATTCTAGACTCGGCCCCTTTCCGGGGAAAGTAATATCGCACCCCGCGTCCGGCTTTCCGCGACGGCTGGGGAAGGCAATGACTGGATTGGCGATGCATCCCGACCTCGCGCCGTTGGTGAATCCGCGCCTCGCGCTGCTCGAGCCCGCCGGCGTGCGCGGCCGGCCGCGGCAGCGCGCCCGCGATGCCCGCCTCGAGCGCCGTCACGGCGGCGAATTCCGGGTCGCTGTGTGTGCGCCGTTCGGCGGCGCCGAGGGCATCTGGGGGCCGTCGTGCCTGGCCTCGGCGCGCCTGGCGCAGGCCGAGCTGAACCGCGCCGCGGGCATCTCCGGGCGGCCGAGCGAACTGCAGGTGGTCGACGCCTCGGTGCAGGCGGTCGACGTCGACCGGTTGCTGGCCGACATGGCCGAGGACGGCGCGATCGACGCCGTTGTCGGCATGTGCATCAGCTCGGTGCGGCAGCGCATCGTGCGCGCGCTCGGCGGGCGCATCCCCTTCGTCTACACCTGCCTGTACGAGGGCGGCGACACGGCGCCGGGCCTGTACGCGATCGGCGAGACCGCGGCGCGCCAGCTGACGCCGTCGATCGCCTGGCTCGCCGGCCATGCCCGGGCGCGGCGCTGGATGCTGGTCGGCAACGACTACGTCTGGCCACGGGTCTCGCATCGCCTCGCGCGGCGCTGCATCGCCGACAGCGGTGGCGCGGTCGTCGCCGAGACCTTCCTGCCGTTCGGCGTCGACGACTTCTCGCAGGTCATCGACACCCTGCGCCGTACGCGCGCCGATGCGGTGCTGATCTCGATGGTCGGCCAGGACGCGGTCGAGTTCAACCGCGCCTTCGCGCGCGCCGGGCTGGCGCGCCGCGTGCGCCGGCTGTCGTGCGCGATCGAGGAGAACCAGCTGCTGGCGATCGGCGCCGAGAACACCGACGAGATGTACGCCGCGCTCGGTTATTTCGCGGCGCTGCCGACCGACGCCAACCAGGCGTTCAAGGAGCGCTATCACGCCCGCTTCGGCGACCGTGCGCCGGTGCTCAACTCGATCGGCCAGTCGCTGTACGAAGGCATGCACTTCCTCGCCGCGCTGCTCGACGATGCGGCGCCCGCACGCCCGCGCGGCTACGCCAGCGCCCGCCTGGCCGACACGGCCGGCGGGCCCGGCGAGGCGCCGATCTACCTGGCACGCGCCGACGGCCATCAGTTCAGCGTGCTGACGCGCTTTTGAATCGGCCCGCCGACTCCGCCGACGGGCAGGCGCGCGGCGGCGTCAGTGCGCCGGCGCGGCTCGTCATCCTCGCCGGCGTCTGCGCCGCGCTGCACGTCGGCAAGCTGCCGCCGGCGATCGCCGCCCTGCAGCAGGCGATCGGCCTGTCGCTGGTGCAGGCCGGCTTCCTGCTGTCGCTGGTGCAGCTCGCCGGCATGAGCGCGGGGGTCGCCTTCGGCGTCGTCGCCGACGGGCTCGGCCTCAAGCGCAGCATGGTGCTCGGCCTGCTCGTCCTCGCCGTCGTCGGCGCGGCGGGCGGCGCGGCGACCGCCGTCGCGCCGCTGCTGGTGCTGCGCGCGCTCGAGGGCTTCGGCTTCCTGCTCGTCGTGCTGCCCGCGCCCGGGCTGCTGCGGCGGCTGGTCGCACCCGAGCGCGTCAACCTTTCGCTCGGCATCTGGGGCGCCTACATGCCGTTCGGCACTGCGCTGGCGCTGCTGGCCGGCCCGCTCTGGATCGGCGCCTTCGGCTGGCGCAGCTGGTGGTGGCTGCTGGCGGGCCTGTCGCTGGCGATGGCCGGCGTGGTGGCGCAGCGCGTGCCGCCGGTCGCGCCCGCGCCTGTCCGGGCC
>JBLMVT010000482.1:0-11033 GCA_050256835.1 Betaproteobacteria bacterium
CGTCGCGCGCCAGCCGGTCGCGCGCGCGCACCAGCGGCGCGACCCAGTGCGACAGCTTGAGGCCGAAGCTGACCACCTGCGCCGGCTGCAGCAGCGTGCGCGCGAGCACCGGCGCGTCGCCGTGGCCTTCCGCGAGCGCGAACAGCGCCGCGATCAGCCGGTCGAGGTCGTGCTCGACGAGCGCCATCGCACGCCGCGTGACGAGCGCGTTGGCCGTGTCGATCACGTCCTGGCTGGTGCTGCCCCAGTGCACCCAGCGTGCGGCCTCGGCGTCGATCGCGGCGACCGCCCCGGTCAGCGACTTCACCAGCGGGATCGCCAGGCTGCCCGCGCGAGCGCTGGCCGCGACGATCGCCGCAGCGTCGAAGCGGTCTGCCGTGCAGGCCGCGGCGATGGACCGCGAAGCCGACTGCGGGATCAGCCCGGCCTCGGCCTCGGCGCGCGCCAGCGCGGCCTCGAAGTCGAGCATCGCCTGCAGCAGCGAACGCTCGCCCCAGAGTTCGCGCATCTCGGGCGTCGAGAGGAAGCCTTCGAAGACGGTCATGTCCGCTTCACGCCTTGGCCGCGGTCGCCGCGATGCGCCGCTCGACCAGCCGCTGCATGTTCGACAGCGACAGCTGCTGCAGCTGCAGCAGGCCGAGCATGCCGTTGCGGTGCAGCTCGACGACCTGCGCTTCGGGCAGCTCGGCGAACTTCTTCGCGTCGATCGCCAGGAAGCCGTCGATCGCCAGCTTCTCGCCCGACGGCAGCGTGGCGTCGAAGCGCATGTCCTGCAGCAGCCCGAGTTCGAGCAGCCGTTGGCCGAACGCCGCGGTGCGCTCGGTCTCCTGCTGGAAGCTCTGCAGGAAGCCCTGCATGCGCTGCAGGAAGGCGCTCGGCCCGCCGGCTGCGTCGAACAGCGGCTGCGGGGCGGTGGCATCAGCCGGCGCGGCGACCGGGTCGGCCTCGCTCCAGCCCGGCCAGGCGGCGTCGATCGCCAGCACCGCGCCGGCGCCGTCGGCCACCAGCGCGAACGGGTAGCGCCGCACGAAGGCGGGGACGTAGCGCGCGTCCCAGCGGCCGTCGGCGGCGACGAACAGGTTCTCGCCCTGCGTCAGGCCGGTCAGCGCCACCGGCGCGATCTGCTCGCGTCCGCTGGTCGCGTCCTTGCCGGCACGCACGAAGACGATCGCGTACTCCTTGCACGTCTCGCCGAACTCGGCCGCCGCGACGAACAGCAGGTTCATCGCACGCGCGGGCGACCAGTCGTCCAGCGCACGCATGGCCAGGCGGCGGTGGCGCTGGCGGTCGAGCGGTTCGACGCGCCGGTAGAGGGCTTCGGGGGTCACGCGGTTCCTTCCTGCAGTTTGGCGGCGAGCACCTTGTCGACGCGCTTGCCGTCGAGGTCGACGACCTCGAAGCGCCAGCCTTCCCATTCGACGCTGTCGGCGGTGGCGGGCAGCCGGCCGAGCAGCAGCATCACCATGCCGGCCAGCGTGTTGTAGCGGCCGCGGTCCTCCTCGGGCAGCTCCTTCAGCTCGAGCCGGTCCTTCAGCTCGGGCACCGGGATCAGGCCGTCGAACAGCCACGAGCCGTCGGCTCGCTGCACGGCCCAGGCGTCCTCGGCGGTGGTGAACTCGCCGGTGATCGCCTCGAGCACGTCGCGCACGGTGATCACGCCCTGCACCTCGCCGTACTCGTCGACCACAAACACCAGCTGCGCGGCCGAGGCACGGAAGTGCTCAAGCAGCTCCATGCCCGACAGCGTCTCGGGCACGAACACCGGCGGGTCGAGGTGCTCGGTCAGCGCCAGCTCGCGGCCCTGCAGGGCCTGCTGCAGCAGGCTCTGCGCGGAGACGATGCCGAGCACGTCGTCGAGCCCGCCGCGGCACACCGGGTAGCGCGAATGCTCGTGCTCGGTCAACGCGGCGAGCACCTCCTCGCGCGGGGCGGCGGCGTCGAGCCAGGTGATCTCGGTGCGCGGGATCATCATCGAGCCGACCTGCCGGTCGTCGAGGCGGAACACGTTGCGCACCATCTGGTGCTCCTGCTCCTCGATCACCCCGGCGTCGAGCCCTTCCTCCAGGCTGGCGGCGATCTCCTCCTCGGTGACCGCGCGGCTGGTGTCCGCGCGCGTGCCGAGCAGGCGCAGCACCGCCTCGGTCGACATCGACAGCACGCGCACCAGCGGACGCGTCGCCAGCGACAGCCATTCCATCGGCCGCGCCACCAGCCGCGCCACCGTCTCGGGATAGATCTGGCCCAGCCGCTTGGGCACCAGTTCGCCGAAGATGATCGTGAGCAGGGTGATGCACAGAACCACCAGCGCGGTGGCGCTGACGTGCGCGGCGCGCGGCGGCACACTGAAGCTGCCCTGCAGCCAGCCGGCCACCGGCGCCGAGAACGCCGCCTCGCCGACGATGCCGTTGAGGATGCCGATCGAGGTGATGCCGATCTGCACCGTGGACAGCCACTTGGTCGGGTTGTCGTGCAGCGCGATCGCCGCCTGCGCGCCGCGCTCGCCGGCCTCGAGCATGACCTGCAGCCGCGCCTTGCGACTGGCCGTCAGCGCCATCTCCGACATGGCGAACAGGCCGTTCAGGACGATCAGGAATGCGAGCAGCGCGACTTCCATGCAGGGCGCGCAGCGCGACGCTCCTGCGCCCCGCTGCGCGCGGCAATCGACGGAGCCGCAAGGGTAGCAGAATGCCCCGCATGAACTACCTCGTCGGCGACCTGCAGGGCTGCTACGACGCGCTCGAGCGGCTGCTCGCGGAGATCGCCTTCTCGCCCTCGCGCGACCACGTCTGGCTGCTCGGCGACCTGGTCAACCGCGGGCCGCAGTCGCTGGCCACGCTGCGCCGGCTGCGCGGCATCGACGGCGCGGCCACCTGCCTGCTCGGCAACCACGACCTGCACCTGCTCGCCGTCGCCGCCGGCGAGCGCCGCGCCGGCCGCAGCGACACGCTCGCCGACATCCTGGACGCCCCCGATTGCCGGGCGCTGCTCGACTGGCTGCGCGGACAGCGCATGGCCTGTCGCGCGCCGGGCTGGCTGCTGGTGCATGCGGGCGTGGTGCCGCAGTGGGACGCCGAGCAAACGCTCGCGCTCGCCGCCGAGGTCGAGGCGCTGCTGCGCAGCCCGGAGCTGGCCGCCTTCTGGCCGCACATGTACGGCGACGAGCCGCGGCGCTGGGACGACGGCCTCTCCGGCTCGGCGCGGCTGCGCTTCGTCGTCAACGTGCTGACGCGCGTCCGCTTCGTCGACGCCGCCGACGGCGCGCTCGAACTCGCGCTCAAGGAAAGCGTCGCCGCCGCGCCGCCGGGGATCGTGCCGTGGTTCGAGGCGCCGAACCGGCGCACCGCGGGCGAGCCGATCGCCTTCGGACACTGGTCGATGCTCGGACTCGTCAACCGCCCCGACCTGCTGGCGATCGACACCGGCTGCGTCTGGGGCGGCGCGCTCACCGCGGTGCGCATCGACGGCGGGGCGCGCGAGGTGATCCAGGTGAAATGCGAACAGGCACAGAGACCGGGAACCTAGAATCGTCCCGGAGTCCCGAGGAAGCGTGGCCGAGCGGTTGAAGGCACCGGTCTTGAAAACCGGCAACGGGGTGACCCGTTCGTGGGTTCGAATCCCACCGCTTCCGCCAAAACAGGTCCGCCCCTGCGGGATTCAGCCGCCGAGTGCCTTGATCAGGGCCTGACCCTTGGTCGCCACGATCGGCGCGTCCTTCGCGAATGCAGCGATGAGCTTGTTTGCGTCGGTCACCGCGGTCGTCACCGCCCGGTCATCCAGCGCCGACTCGGGCAGGGCCTTGAGCCGGCCCTGCAGGAGACCGACTTCCTTGACGGCTTCCGCATGCTTGGCGAGTATCCCCCGGGTGAGTTCGATGTTCTGCAGCTTGCCCTTCGCGTCCTTCTTGACGAGCTCGGGCGTCATCCGCTCCCAGCCCTCCGCCTTGCCCACTCGAATCTCGAGCTCGGCCTTGAGGGCGGTGACGCGCTTGGCGATCTCCGCCACACGGGCCAAGTGCACTTCCGGCTTCACGCCGACGACTTGGTACTTCTCGGCCTCCTCGGCCATGGCGCGCGCCTCGAGCACCTTCGTCGCCAGTGACTTGAGCTTCGCCTGGATGCCCTGCTGGACCTTGTCGCCCGCGCCGAACAGGCTGTTGGACTCGGCACGATAGTGCTGGTCACCCGGCGCAAGGCTTTGGTAGTCGATTCCCCCGTCTGACCGGGCTTTCATCAGCTCGCCGCCGCCGGCGGCGTACTTGTCCCACTCCGACTGCATGGCCTTCAGCGTGCCCGCCGCCTTGTCGGCAAACTGTCCCACCGCGCCCGCGGCGATGCCGGCCTGCATGGTTTCGCCCTTGGCCTTGGCGGCCTTGGCGGTGGCCAGCTGCTTCTCCGCCAGCTTCACGGTGTTCTCGAGCTCGAAGCCACGCTTGGTGAAGTCCATCGAGATCTTCTCGAGCGCCAGGAACACGCGCTGACGCAGCGCCACGTGCTCCTTGACGGCCTTCAGCGCCTCGACCTGCTTGCGCTGCTGGGCCGGATCGACCGCCGTCTTCTTGTCGGCCTTCTCCAGCGACGCCGCAGTGGCGAGGGCTGATTCCGCAATCGCCGCCAGCTGCTCCTTGAGCTTCTTCGATGCGTCCGCATACGCCTTCTTGGCGTCGGAGGCGACGGCCTTGGGGTCGTTGATCGCCTTGTCCAGGGTGACGGTGTAGTCGGTGCTTGCCTTCTTCAAGGCGGCGACGGCCTTGCGCAGGTCGCCCGCGGTCTTGGCGCTGTCGGCGTCCTTCAGCGCCGACCCGATGCCGGTGCCTTTGGAGAAGACGCCGAGGAACGTCGCCGATGGCTTCTTGGCCTTGGTCGCCGTCTCGAACGCTGTCTTTGCCTTCTTCCAGTCGTCAGCAAATCCCACGATGCCTCCGCCACAAGCTGTCGAAGGCGCGATCCTGTGACCGAAGGTTGCTGTCCGCAACAGGCGAAGGCACAGCATTTACCCTCGAACGCACCCGGGCGGGCGGCCGTGCCCTGCGTCACGGCGGACGCCACGCGGAGCGCAGGCGACCCATAATCCGCCCGCCATCGCTTCGCGGGCGCGTGGCGAGGCACCCTAGGTCGACCGTCAATGGCGAAGGAGTCGCTATGAAACTCATGTTCGGTACCGTCGTCTCGCTCCTGGTTTTGACCTGCCCGCTGCTCGCATCGGCCGGGCCGAAGGAAGAGGTGGCGGCCGCCACGCAGGCCTGGGCCGACGGCATGAGCAGCCATGACATCGAGCGCGTCCTGGCGCTCTACGACCGCGAGGCCGTGCTCTGGGGCACGCGCTCGCCCAAGCTGCGCGACAACCCGCAGGCGGTGCGCGAGTACTTCGAGCTCCTGAAGACGGTTCCGTCTTCGTACAAGGCGACTCTCGGCGAGCAGCGCATCCGGGTCTATGGCGACATGGCGATCAACACCGGCTCGTACACCTTCTCCGAGGTTCACGACGGCAAGGAGGTCCTGCGCCCGGCGCGCTACAGCATGGTCTACATCCATCGCAACGGGCATTGGCTGATCGTCGATCACCACTCGTCCGCCGTGCCCGCTGCGGCGCACTAGCCCGAACGCCTCGCCGGCGCGCTGGGGCGCCGCGCGCGCTCGCGCACGAGGGCGGACACCCGAGATCGGTGAAACGCCGCGGTTTGCTAGTCGGACACCAGGAAGCCGATCGAGAAGATCACCGCGCCGAGAGCGAGCGAGGCCAGCAACACCAAGGCGGCTTCGCGCCACCCGAACGGCTGTCGGCGTGACCGGGAACGGGAGTGCCGGTGGCGCCTCCCGCCGTGCGACCGGTGGCGATCGGGCTGCCGTGTCGCGGTCGGGCTTGCCATCGCGTCACACCAGAAGCGCATGCACCGCGCCGGGGTCCATTCCCGTCGCCTGCACGACCGCATCGATGGTGCAGTCCCTGGTCAGGTTGAACATCCGGACGATGCGGCTTTCCTTCAACAGGCCGCTGAGGGTGTCGCCCTCCTCGGGCCGGCATCCGGCGAACCATTCGATGAGCGCCGCCTTCGATCCATGTTCGACGATGGCGGCTTGCCGGCGCGCCCGGTTCACGGCCACGACCGTGAACGTCGCCCGCGGCGCGGGCGGCGTCGCAGTGGGCGAGCCGCAGAGCACGTCGGACAACGAGGCCGGGACGGTCCCGTCGTGCTCGACGTCGAGGCCGCGTTGCAGGTCGAACGAAGACTCCTTCCACCAGGCCTCCGACGTCCCGCCGTCATGCCCTTGCCCGGCAGCCCCCGATCCCGACTTGTCGCGCATGATGAGGAACGGTCGCAACCGACCGGCCCGCGATGTGGTGCCGGCAAGTGTCCTCCGCCGCCGATACGCGACGCATCGGGGGCACCCCTCGGTCGCCGCGATACCCTCTGGGGTGAAAGCTGCGGCACGAGCGGGGACGCCAATGCAAGGCGCACATGCCTGGAGGGCAGCCCGCAGCGCGCGTCCTCCGGTCCAGCGACGGCGCGGCGATGCGCTGCCGCTGTGTGATCGCTGACATCGGCAATTGCGGCACGCGCCTTGCTTTTCGGCCCACCGATTCGCGGGACCGGCGCCACCGGAAGAAGGGATGGCCGGGGCGCCGGGGCCGGCAGAAGAATGCGCCTCAGACCGGCCCTGCGAAGGATGCAACCGGCACCGATCGCCAACCAGCGCTCAGTCAGTCGTTACGGAGGACATGCCATGTTCACGAATCTGCTTCGATCCGACATCGCCCCCGACCCGCGCACGCGTTGCCGTGCCTGCGGCTCGACCGCCTACCGCAAGGTCATCGCCCGCGACGCTCAGGGCCGCCTGACCCCCAACGGCATGTACCAGTGCTGCGGCTGCCCGCTGCAGTTCAAGGCGCTCGCGGAATGGCGCGGTGCGCCGCGACGCGCGCTGCCGTTCGTACTGCCCGGCCAGGGCGGCGCGCTGCAAGGACAGCTCGGCCTGTGACGGCCGTCAGGCCGCGCACGTGCGGTTCTTGCCCGTGCGCTTGGCCTCGTAGAGCGCGTCGTCGGCGCGCTCCAGTGCCTCTTCGAGGCGTTCGCCGGGGCGGTACAGCGTGACCCCGGCCGAGAAGGTGACGAACACCGGCGCGGCCTCGTGCAGGAACAGCGCCTCGGTGGTGGCGCGCTGCATGCGGGTGAGCGCCTGGCGCGCGTCCTCCAGCGGCGTGGCCGGCAGCAGCACGACGAATTCCTCGCCGCCGTAGCGCGCCACCACGTCGCTCGGCCGCAGCAGGCCCCGCACGCGGGCGACCAGCGACTTCAGCGCCTCGTCGCCGGCGGCATGGCCGAGGCGGTCGTTGAGTCGCTTGAAGTCGTCCACGTCGAGCAACCCGACCGCCAGCGCCTCGCCGGTGCGCTCGGCACGGGCGCGTTCGGCGTCGAAGGCGCGCAACAGTCCGCGCCGATTGGCGACCTGGGTCAGCGGGTCGGTCGAGACCTCGTCTGACAGGTGGCGCAGCTCGTCCTCGAGCGACTTGACGCGCTGCGACAGGTCGGTCGCGCGCGTGTGCTCGTCTTGCAGGCGCTGCCTCGCAGCGCTGACCAGCCCCTGCACGGTACGGCTCTCGGCGACCATCTCGCGCACCGCGCCGGCCAGACTCTCCAGCGAGTCGGCGTGGTCGATCACCTCGGCGTAGCGCGCCACGCTGTCGGTGAAGCGGCCGGTGTGCGTGCCCAGCTCGCCGACCTGCTGCAGCATCTCGTGGATGAGTCCCTTGAGGGCGTCGCGCGCGCGCTCGCGCTCGGCGCGCAGCTCGCGCTGGCGCTCGCGCGTGTGGTCGAGCAGCGCGCGCACCGAACGCAGTCCGCGCCCGGTGGGGCACTCGGCCAGCCGCGCGCGCATCGCCTCACACTGGCCGCGCGCCCAGCTCTCGTCCTCGGCCAGTTCGGTCAGCGCACCGGTCAGTTCGCCGCATAGCGCGTGCAGCTGGCCTTGCGTCGCCAGCCGGCGCTGCAGCAGCTGCTCGGCGACAGCGGCGTGCCGGGGCAGCGCCTCGGCCGCCGCCGCGTTCCCGGCCGTGACCTCGGCCAGCGCGCTGCCGAGCGCGTGGCCGGCGGTGCGAGCGGCCTCGTCGTCGGCGGGCAGCGCACGCCGCAGCGCGCCGCCCAGCGCCTCGACCAGCGCGAACACGGCGGCAGCGGGCGCCACCTCGGGTGCGGCAGCGGGCGCCACCTCGGGTGCGGCAGCGGGCGCCGCCGCGGGTGCGGCATTGGGCGCTGCGGGGACCGCGTCGACCTCGGCCGCCATCGACGGCGCCGGCCCTTCGCGTTCCCAGCTCGCGAGCAGCTGCGAGAGTCGCTGCAGCAGGCGCGACGTGTCGCCGCGCGTCCCATCGAGCACGGTGCGCAGGCTTTCCTTCTTGCGCGCCAGCGTCCAGTGGCGATCGGCGCGCTCCAGGCCGCGGACCAGCGCACGCATCAGCGCGGCCACGGCCTGCGCCTGCGCCGGCTGCTGGGCCGCCGCGGCGTCGAGCAGCCGTTCGACGGCCGCGGTCTGGCCCTTCGCGAAGGCCTCGACCAGCACGCTCCGGGGCGCCTCGTCCGGCAGCAGCGCCGCGGCCATCCGTTCGAACAGCACCTGCGAGCGCGGCGGCAGCAGCGGCCGCTGGGCGGCCCCCAGTTCCTCATGGTAGGCGCGGGCATAGTTCTCCGGCGTCGGCTCGAGTCGGGCCTGCGCCAGCCGGCGAAGCGCCGCCTTGGCGGTCTGCGCGGCGACCGAACCGGCCAGCGGCGCCGGGCCGCTCGGCACGCCCAGCGGCGCCGGTCGCGTGAGGCCGCTCATGGCATCCCCGGGATGCTGCGCGTCGCCCACCCGAGGCGACGCCAGCCCCTTCGGAGCGGCCGGGCGGCTCTCATCCCGCCGGGCCGGCCAGGGCGTGCGACGACTGGTCGCCGACGCTGTCGAGGAAATCGGCCTGCCCGGCACGCGCGATCCACGGTGCCTTGCGCGGCAGCACCGTCTGCTCGAGCCAGCGCTCGAGCTCGGCGGCCGGCAGCGGGCGCGAGAACAGGAAGCCCTGCATGATCGAGCAGCCCAAGCGATGCAGCACATCCATCTGGCGCAACGTCTCGACACCCTCGGCAATGACGCGCAGGCCGAGCGCGCGCGCCAGCGCGATGATGGCGCTGATGACCGCCGCGCTTTGGGGCGTCATGCCGAGGTCGCGCACGAAGCTGCGGTCGACCTTCACCTCGCCGATCGGCAGCGTCGTCAGATAGGCGAGCGACGAATAGCCGGTGCCGAAGTCGTCGATCGAGATCTGCACGCCGATCTCGTTGAGGCGGTGCAGCGACGGGATCACGTTCTGCAGGTCCTTCATCAGGCTGCTCTCGGTGATCTCGAGCGCGATCGAGTGGTGCGGCACGCCGTAGGCGGTGACGGCGTTGTGGATGTGCTCGACCAGATCGGTGCGCTCGAACAGCTGGCTGGGCAGGTTGACGGCGACCGAATCCGCGAAGCCGAAGTTGAGCTGCCACTCCTTGACCTGGCGCGCCGCTTCGCGGATCGCCCATTCGCTCATCGGGATGATGAGCCCGGACTCCTCGGCCAGCGGAATGAATTCGCCCGGCGGCACCAGCATGCCGCCTCGCTGCCAGCGCATCAGCGCCTCGACGCCGGTCATGCGCGAATGGCGCACGTCGATCTTCGGCTGGTAGTGCAACACCAGCTCGTCGCGCTCGATCGCCTTGTGCAGCGCGCTCTCCAGCTCGAGCTTCTGGCGCCCGCGCCCGGCCAGCGTCGGGTGGTACAGGGAATGCGCGTTCTTGCCCGTGGCCTTGACCGCGTACATCGCGACGTCGGCGTTGCGCATCAGGTCGGCCACCGAGACGCCGTCGCGCGGGAAGATGGCGATGCCGACGCTGGCGGTGACGAAGCATTCCTCGCCGGCGACGAAGATCGGCTGGCGCATCGCGTCGAGGATGCGGTTGGCCACGCGCTCGGCATCGCGTTCGTCGTTGACGTCGGGCAGCAGCGCGACGAACTCGTCGCCGCCGAGCCGGCCGACCGCCTCGAGCAGGCGGTGCGAGCGCGAGCCGACGGCCTCCAGCGCGCCCTCCTGGAACTGGTCGCTATGGCGCACGCAGGCCCGCAGGCGGCGGCCGACTTCCATCAGCAGCTCGTCGCCGGCCGAGTGGCCGAGCGTGTCGTTGACGTTCTTGAAGCGGTCCAGATCGCTCAGCAGCCGCGCCGCCTGGTGGCCGAGGCGGCGACCGGCCTCCAGCGCCTTCTCGGCGCGCCACAGCAGCTGGCGCCGGTTCGGCAGCCCGGTCAGCGCATCGAAGTTGGCGAGGTGGCGGATCTGGTCCTCGGCGGCGCGCCGGTCGGTCACGTCCTGCACGATGCCGGTGTAGCCGGCGAGCGCCCCGTGCTCGTTGAACTCGGGCTCGGCCTCGACGTGGATGATGCGTTCGCGCCCGTCGTCGAGCCGCGCCTGCACGTCGGTGGCGAGCACCGAGTTGTGCGTCAGCGCCTCGCGCAGCCGGCGCACGAAGGTCTTGCGCTCGGCCGCCGGGATCATCTGCATCAGCCGGCGAAAGGCGAGCGGCTGGTTCGGGCCGCGGCCGAACACGCGCAGGCCCTCGACCGACAGCGCGAAGCTGCCGCTGCCGGTGCGCCAGTCGAAGCTGCCCATGCGCGCCAGGTCCTGCGCGCGCGCCAGCTTGGCCTTGCTGCGCTCGAGCTCCTGGCGCGTGCGCGAGCTGCGCAGCAGGTACTGCAGCCGCCCGGCGAGCAGGCTCCACTGGGTCGACTTGACGAAGAAGTCGGTGGCGCCGGCTTCGTAGGCCCGGGTGATCGAGGCATCGTCGTCGAGCCCGGTGAGCATCAGCACCGGCAGCGATTCGAAGCCGGGCAGCGAGCGCACGCGCCGGCAGGTCTCGAAGCCGTCGAGGCCGGGCATCATCGCGTCGAGCACGATCACGTCGGGCAGCCAGGCGCCGAGCTTGCGGATCGCGTCCTCGCCGCGCGTCGCCTCGCTGAC
Source organism: Betaproteobacteria bacterium (assembly GCA_050256835.1). Taxonomy (GTDB): domain Bacteria; phylum Pseudomonadota; class Gammaproteobacteria; order Burkholderiales; family Burkholderiaceae_C; genus JAMHWF01. The sequence continues at coordinate 11,014 of JBLMVT010000482.1, forward strand.
CGCGAAGCCGCGCTCGCGCA
>JBLMVT010000483.1:0-5359 GCA_050256835.1 Betaproteobacteria bacterium
TGCTCGAACTCGGCCACGAGGAGATGAAGCGCCGCGGGCTCGCCGAGGTGACGCGAGAGATCGCCGTGGCCGTCAAGCCGCTGTGCGTGTTCACCACCCACACGCCGGTGCCGGCGGGGCATGATCAATTCCCGCTCGCACTGGTGCGCCACGTGCTCACCGACTACGGCCACGCCTACGACGCTCGCGCGATCGAGTTCTGCCTCAACGGCGTGCTCAACATGACGTACCTCGCGCTGGACAACAGCCACTACGTCAACGGCGTCGCCAAGAGCCACGGCGAGCTGTCGCGCCACATGTACGCGCAGTACAAGATCGACTCGATCACCAACGGCGTGCATGCCGGCTTCTGGATCGCACCGGCGATCCGCGCCGTGCTGGACCGCCACATCGACGGCTGGCGCGAGGACAACGCGAGCCTGCGCTACGCGCTGTCGATCCCGAGCCACGAGCTGTGGGCGGCTCACCAGAGCGCGCGCCAGGACCTGGTCGCCTGGGTCAACCAGCGCACCGGCGCCAGCCTGTACTCGAATACCTTCACGATCGGCTTCGCGCGACGCGCCACCGCCTACAAGCGCGGCGACCTGCTGTTCCACGACCTCGACCGCCTGCTCGCCCTGCATTCGAAGGCCGGGCCGATCCAGCTGCTCTACGCCGGCAAGGCGCACCCGCAGGACGAAGGCGGCAAGGCGCTGATCCGGCGCATCTTCGAACACATCGGAGCGCTGCGCGGCCGCATCGCCGCCGCCTACCTCGAGGACCACGGCATCGCGCTGGCGCGCCGCCTGGTTGCCGGCGTCGACCTGTGGCTCAACACGCCGCAGCCGCCGCTCGAGGCCTCGGGCACCAGCGGCATGAAGGCGGCGATGAACGGCGTGCCGCAGCTGTCGGTACGCGACGGCTGGTGGATCGAGGGCTGCATCGAAGGCATCACCGGCTGGGCGATCGGCGACGCCGGCGGCGCCGCGAACGCCGACCGGGGCCTCGACGAGCAGGCCGCCGATGCCGCCTCGCTGTACGACAAGCTCGAGCAGGTGATCCTGCCGATGTACTACCGCGACCCGGACCGCTACATCGACGTGATGCGCCACGCGATCGCGCTCAACGGCTCGTTCTTCAACACCGAGCGCATGGTCGACCAGTACGTGCGCAAGGCCTACCTGCGCTGACGTCCCCGATGCCGGCAGTGCCGGCGGGCGGTGGCATCATCGCCGCCTTCACGAATCCGTCGGCCGTCATGAACGACTCCGCGACCCCGTACGTCGAGCAGCGCCGCCACGAGCTGCGCCGCACCCGACTGCAGATGATCGACGGCCACCTCGCCGTCAACACGCGCAGCGCCGAGGGCGGCGTCAGCGCGCGTGTCTACGATGGCGGCTACTGGGGCTTCGCCTCGACGTCCGACGCCGCCGGACGCGACACGGTGCTGGAGCGCGCGCAGCGCAACGCCCGCGCGATGGCGCGCTTCGGCAGCGAGCGGACGGTGCTCGCGCTGCCAGGCGGCACGCAGCGCGGCGCGCCCGAGTCGAGCGCCGCGCGCAAGACACTCTCCCCGGCCGAATGCGTCGAGCGGCTGGCCGAGCTGCACGGCTGGTGCGCGAGCCGCTACCCGCAGCTGAAGTCGTCGCGCTTCGTGCTGCACGAGGAGCACCACGCCAAGGGCCTCGAGACCAGCACCGGCAGCGCCGTGCTGAACACGATCGCGCGCGCGGCGATCGGCATCACGCTGGTCGCGCTGGACGACCGCGGCACGCCGGTCGAGCTGTACGAGCCGGTCTCGGGCAAGGGCAGCCTGGCCGACCTCGACCTGTCGGTCGACGCGCTGGCGCCGGTGCTCGACCGCCTGCACGGCCACCTGCAGGCCAAACGCCACGCGGTGCCGGCGCGCGGCGGGCTGCACACCGTGGTGCTCGCGCCCGACCTGGCCGGCATGCTGGCGCACGAGGCGATGGGCCACCCCTGCGAGGCCGACCTCGTGCTCGGTGGCGCGGTGACCGGCGGCCTGCTCGGCCAGCGCATCGCCAGCGACCTCGTCACGATGGTCGACTTCGCGCATCACTTCGACGGCGAAGAGCTGCTGATCCCCGTCTACGCCGACGACGAGGGCACGCCTGCGCGCGACGCGGTGCTGATTGAGCGCGGCGTCCTGAAGGGCTTCATGTCGAGCCGCGAGACGGCGGCGCGGCTCGGCATCGAGCCCTCGGGCAGCGCGCGCGCCTACGGGCCGCACGACGAGCCGCTGGTGCGCATGCGCAACACCGCGATCCTGCCCGGCGTCGACCGGCTCGACGACATGATCGCCGGCGTCGACGACGGCTACCTGCTGCTCAATTCGATGAACGGCCAGGCCGACTCGACCACCGAGTTCATGTTCGGCATCGCGCTCGGCTACGAGATCCGCGGCGGCAAGGTCGGCCGCGCGATCCGCGACACCACGCTGTCCGGGTCGGCGCTGGCGGTGCTGGCCAGCGTCGACGCGGTGTCGGCCGACATGCGCTGGACCTGCTCGGGCTACTGCGGCAAGAAGCAGCCGATGATCGTCTCGATGGGCGGGCCGGCGCTGCGTGCGCGCGCCCACCTGGGGGGCGAATGATGGACGCGCTGCTGCACGACACCGCCGAACGCGCGCTCGCCGCGATGCGCCGCGCCGGCTTCGACGCCGCACAGGCCGCGGCCAGCGAGATCCGCTCGGACGAGGTCAACTTCGCGCACGACGAGCCCAGCCTGCTGCGCAGCACCCACACGTGCAAGGTCGCGCTCGCCGGGCTGGTCGACGGCCGCAAGGCGTCGACCGAGATCGCCACCTTCGACGCCGACGCGCTCGCCGCGCGCGTCGCCGCCCTGCACGCCGACGCGCTGGCCGCGCCGCGCGACGACGCCAACGCCGTCTCGTCGGGCGAGCGCGCGACGCTCGTGCAGGGCCCGCAGGAGGGCGACGTCGCCGTGCTGGCCGACGCCGTGCGCGACCTGCTCGACTTCCGCGCCCGTGAGACGCCGAAGATGCGCCTCGACGAAGGCCATGCCTCGCACACGCTGCTGCGCTCGCGCGTGCTGACGAGCGCGGGCAGCGAGCTGGCCTGCAGCGCCGGCTGGTACGCGATGAGCGCCTTCGGCACCGCGCGCGAGGGCGCGAAGTCGAGCTCCTTCAACATCGCCGCCGGCACCACGCACGACCTGGCCGCGCGCCGGGCCCACGAGCACTTCGGCCTCGGCGCGATGCTGCGCGACACCGAGCGGCAGATCGACACGCGCGGCATCGACGGCAAGTTCGTCGGCGAGGTGGTGCTCACGCCGCCCGCGGTGGCCGACCTGCTCGGCTGGCTGCACGGCCAGCTCGGCGACGTGCAGCTGATCGCCGGCTCGTCGCTGTACCGCGAGCGCGTCGGCACGCGCATCGCCTCGCCGCTGCTCACCCTGGAAAGCCGTTTCGACGCACCCGGCGTGGTCGCGATCACCCCCGACGCCTGCGTCGCGCGCCCGGTCGAACTGCTGCGCGCGGGCGTGCTGACGGCGCTGACGCCCTCGCTCTACGGCAGCCGCAAGACCGGCCTCGCGCACGTGCCGGTGGCCGGCGGCTGGGCGCTGGCCGCAGGCGACACGGCGCTCGCCGACGTGATCGCCGGCGTGCGGCGCGGCGCGCTGGTCGGCCGGCTGTCGATGGGGATGCCCGCCGCCAACGGCGACTTCTCCGCCATCGTCAAGAACAGCTTCGCGATCGACGGGGGCGCGGTCGGCGCGGCGCTGTCGGAGGTGATGATCGCCGGCAACATGGCGCGCATGCTCGAGGACGTGAGCGCGGTGAGCCGCGAGCGGCTCGACACCGGCCCGCTGCTGCTGCCGTGGCTGCGCGTCGGCGGACTGCACTTCTCGTAGCGCGCCGCAGGGTACGCGGCTTGCCGCTCCTTCGCACGGGCGGGTGCGCAGGGCGCCCGCCGCGGACGCAAGGAGACCGACGATGACCCGGATCGCGCAAGTGATGACGCGCGGCGTGCGCACGATGGCGCCGCGCGACACCCTGATGCAGGCCGCGCAGGCGATGGACGAACTCGACGTCGGTTCGCTGCCGGTGTGCGACGGCGAGCGGCTGGTCGGCATGGTGACCGACCGCGACATCACCATCCGCGGCGTGGCGCAGGGCTGTGCGGCCGACCGCACGCCGGTGGCCGACGTGATGAGCACCGACGTGCAGTGCGTCTACGAGGACCAGTCGGTCGAGGACGCGAGCGCGCAGATGCGCGACCTGCAGATCCGCCGCCTGCCGGTGCTCGACCGCGACCAGCACCTGGTCGGCATGCTGGCGCTCGGCGACCTCGCCGTGAAGGCCGGCGCCGACCGCGCGGCCGACGCGCTGTCGGAGATCTCGGAGCCCGCCGAGCCCGACCGCCCGCACTGACCGCCCCGCGTCCCTCTTCCCCGGGGGACGCCGAGCGCCGCGGCGCGGCAAGCGACGCGCCTGCAAGCGCGCCGGAACTCTTTACCGGTTTGCCGTTCCTAGGCAGCCTGGGTGCGCTGGCGCCATGCCCGCAGCCAGCCGCTGCCTCGACCCGGCCGGCCTTCGCGCCGCGCCGCGCGGGTGGCCGTGCGCCGCGGCGGCGCACCAGCGGCAACGATCGGGGGACGACGATGATCGAACTGGCGAACCTGTGCCGTCGGTACGGGGACCTGATGGCCGTCGACGACGTGAGCTTTCGCGTCGAAGCCGGCGAGGTGCTGGGCCTGCTGGGCCACAACGGCGCGGGCAAGACGACGGTGATGAAGATGCTCACCGGCTTCCTCGAGCCGACCGCCGGCACCATCCGCGTCGGCGAGCTCGAGATCGGGCGCGACACGCGCGCGATCCAGGCGCGCATCGGCTACCTGCCCGAGAACTGCCCGGTCTGGCCCGACATGACGGTGGCGGGCTTCCTCGACTACCAGGCCGCGCTGCACGACGTGCCCGCCGCGCGGCGCGCACGCGCCGTCGCCCGCGCGATCCGCCGCACCGCGCTCGAGGAGATGGCCGGCGCGCCGATCCACACGCTGTCGCGCGGCTACCGCCAGCGCGTCGGCGTGGCGCAGGCAATCCTGCACGGGCCCGCGATCGTCATCCTCGACGAGCCGACCAACGGGCTCGATCCGACGCAGATCCTGCACATGCGCGGGCTGATCCGCGAGCTGGCGGCGAGCGCCACGGTGATCGTCTCGACGCACATCCTGCAGGAAGTGCAAGCGGTGTGCGACCGCGTCGTCGTCATGCGCGCCGGCCGCAAGGTGGTCGACACGAAGCTCGCCGAACTGCAGCGCGACGCGCGGCTCGTGGTCGGCGTCGAGGGCGACGAGAGCGCCGTGCTCGCGGTGCTGCGCGGCGTGCCGGGCGTGC
>JBLMVT010000484.1:0-5181 GCA_050256835.1 Betaproteobacteria bacterium
GTAATAGCGGCTGTAGGTGTGGAAATTGGTGCGGAAGTCGATTGTCACCGGCAGCCCGAGCGCGCGCGCCGCCGTTACCGCGGCGCGGCCCAGCGGCCCCGGCGTGGCGACATGGACGAGCTCGCAGCCGCCGGCGGCGAGCCGCGCCTGCACGCCACGTCGCGTCGCCAGTCCCATCCTGAGATCCGGGTAGAGCGGGATCGGCAGGCCGGCGCTGCGCCATTCGAGCGCGTCGTCGCGCGGCGCCTCGCCGCTCTGGCGCGGACGCAGCAGCGTGACCGCGTGGCCGCGCGCGCGCAGGTCGGCCACCACGCGCTCGACCGTCAGCGCCACGCCGTTCAGCTCCGGCGGCCAGGTTTCGGTGACGTAGGCGATGCGCAAGGCGATTCGGCTCCGGAGGATCGGGGGCGGCTGCTTCGGGCAACCGCCGTGCCCGCCGGCGTCGGCATGGCGGTTGCTGCGCGGCGCGCACAGCCATTCCTCTGCGAGCACGCGCATGACCGATACCCTCCTCGTCACCGGCGGCGCCGGCTTCCTCGGCAGCCACCTGTGCGAACGCCTGCTCGACCGCGGGCACGACGTGATCGCGCTCGACGACCTGTCGACCGGTCACCGGCGCCACGTGCGCCACCTCATGGACCACCCGCGCTTCACGCTGCTGGTGCACGACCTGACGCACCCGCTGCCGCCGCAGGTCTACGAGGTGCGACGCATGTACAACCTGGCCTGCCCGGCGAGCCCGGCGTACTACCAGCGCCAGCCGGTGGCGACAGTGCTGACCAGCGTGCTGGGCATGTGGCGGCTGCTCGATCTGGCGCAGAACACGGGAGCGCGCGTGCTGCAGGTGTCGACCAGCGAGGTCTACGGCGATCCCGAAGTGCACCCGCAGATCGAGAGCTACCACGGCCAGGTCAACACGGTCGGGCCGCGCTCGTGCTACGACGAGGGCAAGCGCTGCGCCGAGGCGATGTGCTTCGCCTACCACCGCCAGCGCCACGTACCGATCCGCATCGCGCGCGTGTTCAACAGCTACGGCCCGCGCCTGCGCCCGGGCGACGGCCGCGTCGTCAGCAACTTCATCGTGCAGGCGCTGCGCGGCGAGCCGCTGACCGTTTACGGCGACGGCCAGCAGACGCGCAGCTTCTGCTACGTCGACGACACCGTCGAGGGCCTGCTGCGCACGATGGACGCCGAGGTCGAAGGCCCCATCAACATCGGCAACCCCGACGAGTACAGCGTGCTCGAACTGGCCGAACGGGTGCTGCGGCTGATCCGCAGTCGCTCGACGATTGTGCGCCGGCCGCTGCCGCCCGACGACCCGCAGCGGCGCCGCCCCGACATCGCTCGCGCGCGCCGCCACCTCGGCTGGGCGCCGAAGGTCGGCCTCGAGGAAGGGCTCGCGCTGACGATCGAGTGGTTCAGGCGCGAACTCGTCGACCTCCCGCAGGCGCGCGCCGTCGCGGCGGGCTGAGCGTTCGCGGCGCCCCGCGCTGGTCGCTACCCTGCCGCAGCGGCGCCTTCGAGAGGGCAGCGGCGGGCGCGCTTAGGCGCTGCTGCGCTCCGCCGAAGTCGCGCGACGCCGTGGCGCCGTCGCCGGATGCGGGCGCGCGCCCGGGCGATCGATGTTCGGGTGCTCCCACCAGCCGGGCCGGTCGCGATCGGGTGGCACCTCGGCGAATCGCGGGTCGGCGGCGGGCTGGCGGGCCGGGATCGCGGTGTCGTGTCGCATGCCCGACATGGTGCCGAAGGTTCGGGTCGTCAGGCACATTCCAGCATCGGCAGTGAGGAACGCGGGTTGCTCCCCGCGGTCGAATGGCGTTTGCAAGGAGGGGTCGCCATGTCATGCGAGCGGTGCAGTGCCAGGCGGCGTGCCGTCGCGGCCGTGCTTGGCCTCGTCGCCGCGCTAGCGGCGGCACCGGCGCGCGCCGACGACGTGAGCGGTCCGGGCCTGGGCGTCGGCACGCGCCGCTCCGGCATCGACAGCCTGACCAGTGCCGACCCCGTGCTGGCGCCGCTCGACGCGCCTGCACCGCCCGCGGCGCCATCGGCAAGGCCCTCGCTGCTGCCGGGCAACGCCGGCGTCTACCTCGGCCTGTCGGTCGGCCGGCCGGACTACGGGTTGAGCTGCGTCGCCGGCGCGCTCGGTTGCGGCGAACCGTCGCGCGGCTGGCGGCTGTACACCGGCGGCATGGTCAACCCGCACCTCGGCGTCGAACTCGGCCTGCTCGACCTCGGGCGTGCCGAGCGCGGCGCCGGCAACGTGCGTGCACGCGGCGTCGACCTCGCCGTGGTCGGCCGGTTGCCGCTCGGCCACGCGCTCGGCGCCTTCGGCAAGCTCGGCACGACCTGGGGCCGCACGCGCGCCGACGCCGAACCGGGTCGCGGGCTGGTCGCCGGCGACGCGAGCGGCTTCGGTCTGACCGTCGGTGCCGGGCTCGCGCTCGATGTCGCCGCGCACTGGAGTGCGCTGCTCGAATGGGAGCAGCGCGACCTGCGCTTCGCCGGCGACGCCAGCGAGCCCGTCGACACCACCAGCCTGGGACTGCGCTATCGCTTCTGACGATCCCGGCCCCGAGCGGCCGACACCTTCTTGCAGCGGTTTCGAAATGCTTTCATCGTTGGGCGACAGAATCCGTTCCGCCTGCCACCTGCGGCGCGCAGCGTCGCCCCTTCACAAACCGATGAACAGCAGCAGCCTCGAGGTCACCTTGCCCGCCCCCCCGGGCACCGTGCTCGACCGCGCTGGCGCCGGCTTCGTCGGCTGGCGCGCGTGGGCCGCCGCCGCCGCCGCCGGCCTGGCGGCGTTGCTGCTGCGCCCGCTGCTGGCGCCGATGCTCGGCGAGGAGGCCACGCTGGTGCTGGCCTACCCGGCGACGGTGATCGCCGCCTGGTGCGGCGGCTTCTGGCCCGGCGCCGTGGTGACGCTGGCGCTCGCACTGCTGATGCCGGCGCTGTCGCCGATGCCGTGGGACAACGCGACCGTCGGCCGGGTGCTGATCTACCTGCCGTTCGGGCTGCTGATCTCGGCGCTGTCGCAGTCGCTGCACGACGCGCGCGCGCGGCTGCAGCGGCGCGCCGACGGGCTGGCGGTGCAGGCGCTGTCCGAGCAGCGGCTGGCGACGACGCTGGAAGGCATTGGCGTCGCGCTGTTCGAACTGGACGCCCAACTGCACTGCCGCTGGGTGTGCAACGCGCAGGCGCTCGGCCTGCGTGCCGAGGACATGATCGGCGCGACCGTGTTCGACCAGTTCGACACGCCCGAGACGCGCCGGCTCACCGAAGCGCGCCGGCGCGTGCTCGAAACCGGCCAGCCGCTGCGCGGCGAATTCGCCTGGCCGCTGGCGGACGGGCTGCGCTGGTTCGAGCATTCGATCTCGCCGCTGCGCGACGCGGGCGGGAACATCGTCGGGCTGCGCTGCGCCGCCAGCGACGTCACCGAGCGGCGCGCCGAGCGCGAGCGCCAGCGCAACGAGGTCGAGCTGTTCCGCGTCGCGCAGGACCAGTCGCTCGATCCCTACGAGGTCCTGCGACCGATCACGCGCGAGGGCCGCACGGTCGACTTCGTGTGGGAGTACGCCAACGCGGCTGCGGCGGCCTCGTTCGGCACCACGCCCGACCGGCTGGTCGGCCGCCGCGTGCTCGCCGACCCCGACGACAAGTACAACGCCGCGCGCTGCGCGCACTGGATCGCGGTGATGGACGGCGGCGTGCCCACGCGCGCCGACTTCAGCCGCGAGCAGCAGGACACCATCGGCTGGTACCAGACGCTGTCGGTCAGCCTCGGCGACCGGCTGGCGGTGCAGACGCGCGACGTGACCGCGCAGACGCGCTGGCTGAACGCCGAACGCGCCGCGCGCGCCGAGCTGCAGCGCACCTCGCGGCTGAAGGACGAATTCCTCGCCAACCTGAGCCACGAGCTGCGCACGCCGCTCAACGCGATCGTCGGCTGGGCGCACCTGCTGGCGCGCCCCGATGCCGACGCCGGGCTGGTCGAGCGCGCCGCCGACGCGATCAACCGCAACGCGCGGGCGCAGGCGGTGCTGGTCGACGACCTGCTCGACATGAACCGCATCGTCACCGGCACGTTGCGGGTGGTGCGCCAGCGTTGCGACATCGGCGCGGCGCTGCTGCGCGCCGTCGACACCGTGATGCCGTCGGCGCAGGCCAAGTGGATCGCGCTGGATACCGCCAACGTGGCCAGCGGAGCGACCTGCATCGGCGACCCCGACCGGCTCGAGCAGGTGTTCTGGAACCTGCTCACCAACGCCGTCAAGTACACGCCGCTGAACGGCTCGGTGCATGTGTCGCTCGCGGCCGGCGACGAGGTCTCGACGGTCGAGATCCGCGATACCGGCGAGGGCATCGCGCCGGAGGTGCTGCCGCACGTGTTCGACCGCTTCCAGCAGTCCGACTCGTCGATCTCGCGCCGCCACGGCGGGCTGGGCATCGGCCTGACGATCGTGCGCAGCCTGGTCGAGCTGCACGGCGGCAAGGTGGCGATCACGAGCCCCGGCGTCGGCCAGGGCACGACGGTGCGCGTCGAGCTGCCGCGCGCGGACATGCAGGCAGTGCGCGAAGCCAACGGCGCGCCACCGGCGACGGCGGCGCCGCCGCCCGACGCCGTGCCGGTCGAGACCGGCCTGCGCCGGCTGACATGGCGGCGCATCCTGCTGCTCGAGGATCAGGCCGACTCGCTCGAGCTGATGAGCGTGCTGCTGCGCCAGGAGGGCGCCATCGTGCGCGCCTTCGACAACGCCGAGCAGGCGCTGGCGGCGGCCGAGAACGGCACCTTCGACCTGATCATCAGCGACCTCGGCATGCCCGGCATGAACGGCCTCGAGTTCATGCGCCGGCTGAACGAGCGGCCGTTGCCGGTGAAGGCGATCGCGCTGACCGCCTACGCCGACGAGGCGCCGCGCAAGGAGGCGCTGGCCGCCGGCTTCGCGCGCGTCGAGATCAAGCCGATCTCGCCGCCGCACTTCCTCGAGGTGGTGGTCGCCGAGGTCGGAAGGCCGGCCTGGCGCGGCTGAAGATCTTTTTCGCTCTGCCTGCCGCGGCTCAGCGGCGCGCCAGCGTCAGCCGACCCGGCGGCTCCAGGCACGGCGCGCGGAATCCGGCCGGCCGGCCCTGCGACTCGATGTACCAGACCTCCGGCTTCGGCGGCGGGACGTGGCACGTCGA
>JBLMVT010000485.1:0-3910 GCA_050256835.1 Betaproteobacteria bacterium
GCGACGTGCAGCGCGAGGTCGAGCAGTTGCTCTACCTGCAGGCCGAGCTGCTCGACGGCAAGCACTGGCAGGCGTGGATCGACCTGTTCACCGACGACGGCGTCTACTGGATGCCGGTTGCGCCCGAGCAGACCGAGTGGCTGTCGTCGCCGTCGATCTTCATCGAGGACCGGTCGCTGATGGAGATCCGCAAGGGCCGCGTGCTGCACCCCAATGCCTGGTCGCAGGCCCCGCAGTGGGAGACCAACCACCTGGTCAGCCACGTCGCGATCGAGTCGGTGCAGGGCGACACGCTGCAGGTGCGATCGCGCTTCCACCTGATGGAGCTGCGGCGCGACGCGATCCGCCACTTCGGCGGCAGCTACCGGCACACGCTGGTGCGCGCGGCCGACGGCAGCCTGCGCGTCAGGCTGCAGCGCGTCGACCTGTTCAACGGCCAGGCCACATTCGACTACGTGCTGCAGATTTGGGTGTAAGCCCCGAGTCCGCTGGACACGAGCCGGTGGCACAGTCGCGCCGGTTGCGTTCGACCCTTGCCGCCAGGAGCCCGATGATGCCCTCGATCCGCCCCGCGCTCGCCCTCGCATCCTGCCTCGCCGCGCTCGCGCTCGTGGCACCCGCCCACGCCGCCGACAAGGTCAAGATCGGCTTCGTCAGCACGCTGTCGGGGCCGTCGTCGGCGCTGGGCATCGACATCCGCGACGGCTTCCTGCTCGCGGTGAAGATGAACGGCGGCAAGCTCGGCGGGCTGCCCGCCGAAGTGCTGGTCGACGACGACCAGTTCAAGCCCGACGTCGCGCGCCAGCTGTTCGAGAAGGACGTGAAGCGCGACCGCGTCGACTTCATGACCGGCGTGGTGTTCTCGAACATCATGCTGGCCGCGCTGCCGGTGGCCTTCGACGCCAAGACGCTCTACCTGTCGGCCAATGCGGCGCCTTCGCCGATGGCCGGCAAGGACTGCAACCCGCTGTTCTTCGCGGTCTCGTGGCCGAACGACGCCTACCACGAGGCGGCCGGCGAGTTCGCGAACCAGCGCGGCATGAAAAGCGTGTACCTGCTGGCGCCCAACTACCAGGCCGGCAAGGACTCGCTGTCGGGCTTCAAGCGCACCTTCAAGGGCAAAGTCGTCGGCGAGACCTACAGCAAGCTCGGCCAGCTCGACTATGCGGCCGAGCTGGCCGACATCCGCGCCGCCAAGCCGCAGGTGCTGTACGTCTTCCTGCCCGGCGGCATGGGCATCAACTTCATCAAGCAGTTCGTCGGTGCGGGGCTGGGCAAGAGCATGACGCTGCTGCTGCCGGGCTTCAGCGCCGACCAAGACGTGATCCGCCCGGTCGGCGCGGCGATGGCCGGCATCTTCAACACCGCGCACTGGTCGCCCGACTTCAGCAACGACGCCAACCGCAAGTTCGTCGCCGCGTTCGAGAAGGAATACAACCGCGTGCCGACGCTGTACGCCTCGCAGGGTTACGACACGGCGCGCCTGATCGACGCCGCCGTGCGCGACGTGAAGGGCAAGCTCGAGGACAAGCAGGCGGTGCGCAAGGCGCTGAAGGCGGCGCGCTTCGAGTCGGTGCGCGGTCCGTTCCGCTTCAACACCAACCAATACCCGATCCAGAACTACTACGTGCGCACCGTCGGCACCGACGGCAGGGGCGGGCTGATCAACAAGTCGTTCAGCGAGCCGATCCTGAAGGACCACGGGGATGCATACGTGCAGGATTGCAGGATGAAGTGACGGGCCCGTCATTCCGGCGCAAGCCGGAATCCAGTCGCTGGGTCCCGGCCTGCGCCGGGACGACAAAGCCGAAGGAATGTCCACCCTCCTCGTCGTCGAACAGATCCTCAACGGGCTGCAGTTCGGGCTGATGCTGTTCCTGCTCGCCGCCGGGCTGACGCTCGTGTTCGGCGTGATGGACATGATCAACCTGGCGCACGGCTCGCTGTACATGGTCGGCGCCTTCGTCGGCGCGTGGCTGGTCGGACTGTCGGGCTCGTTCGTGCTCGGGCTGGCGGGCGCGGTGCTCGCCACGGCGGCGTTCGGCATGGCGCTCGAGTCCGCGCTGCTGCGCCCGCTGTACGCGCGCGACCACCTGTCGCAGGTGCTCGCCACCTTCGCGCTGATCCTGATCCTCAACGACGGCACGCGCATGGTGTTCGGCAACGACCTGCCGCTGTCGGCACCCGACGCGCTGGCCGGTCCGGTCGAGCTGCTGCCGGGCCTGCAGTACCCGGCTTACCGGCTGCTGATCCTCGGTGCCGGGTTGGCGCTGGCCGCGGCGCTGTACCTGCTGGTGGCGAAGACGCGGCTCGGCGCGCTGGTGCGCGCGGGCGCGTCGAACCGCGAGATGGCGGGTGCGATGGGCGTCGACATCAAGCGCCTGTTCACCGCCGTGTTCGGCATCGGCGCGGGCCTGTGCGCGGTGGCCGGCGTGCTGATGGGCCCGCTGCTCGCGGTGCAGGTCGGCATGGGCGAGAACATCCTCATCCTTGCCTTCGTCGTCATCGTCGTCGGCGGCATCGGCTCGATCCGCGGCGCGCTGGTCGGCGCGCTGCTCGTCGGCTGCATCGACACGCTCGGCCGCACGCTGCTGCTGCAGGTGTTCCGCGAGTTCCTGCCGCCGCAATGGGCCAGCGCCGCCGGGCCGGCGGTCGCCTCGGTGCTGATCTACGTCTTCATGGCCGCGGTGCTGGCGATCCGTCCGCAGGGCCTGTTCCCGGCGCGCGGATGAGCGTCGCAGATCCTCTGCCGCAGGCGGGAGAGGGCGTGCTCGCACGCGTCGCGGTGGCGCTCGCCGTGCTGCTGGCGCTCGCCGTTCCGCCGCTCCTGCACGCGCTCGGGCTCGACTTCTACGTCAGCATGGGCGCGCGCATCGTCGTCGCGGCGATCGCGGCGACCAGCCTCAACCTCGTGCTTGGCTACGGCGGCATGGTCTCCTTCGGCCACGCCGCCTTCGTCGGGCTCGGCGCGTACGCCACCGGCATCCTCGTCAGCGAAGGCGTCGCGGGCATCGGCTGGCACCTGCTGGCGACGCTGGCCGTCGCGGGGCTCGCGGCGCTGGTGATCGGCGCGATCTCGCTGCGCACCCGCGGCGTGTACTTCATCATGATCACGCTGGCGTTCGCGCAGATGCTGTTCTACCTGGCCAACTCGATCAAGGGCTGGGGCGGCGACGAGGGCCTGAACATCCGCACGCGCTCGGCACTGTTCGGTCTCGACCTGAAGGACGGGACGACCTTCTACTACGTCGCGCTGGCCGTGCTCGGGGCGACGCTGGCCGCGCTGCGGCGCTTCGCCGGCTCGCGCGCCGGCCGCGCCGTCGTCGCCATGCGCGACGACGTCGAGCGCGCCGAGGCGCTCGGCTTTCCGACCTACCGGCTGCGCCTGGCGGTGTTCGTCGCTGCCGGCATGCTGGGCGGGGTGGCCGGGCTGCTGACCATCAACCAGCAGGGCTACGTGAGTCCCGGCCTGCTGCACTGGACGCAGTCGGGCACGCTGATGGTGATGGTCATCCTCGGCGGCGTCGGCAGCCTGTGGGGCGGCGTGCTCGGTGCGGCGGCGTTGATCCTGCTGCAGGAAGGCCTGGCGGCATTCACCCCGTACTGGGAGTTCTGGACCGGCTGGGTGCTGCTGGCCGTCGTGCTGTTCGCGCGCCGCGGGCTGGCCGGCTGGATCGGGCGCGCCGCATGAACGTGCTGCTCGACGTCAAGGGCCTGTGGAAGCGTTTCGGCGGCGTCGTCGCCACCGCGGGCGTCGACCTCGAGCTGCACGCCGGCGAGCTGCACGCGCTGATCGGCCCGAACGGCGCGGGCAAGACCACGCTGGTCGCACAGCTCGCCGGCCAGCTCGCCAGCGATCGCGGCCGCATCGTCTTCGACGGCGACGACATCACGCGCCTCGTCGCCCACC
>JBLMVT010000486.1:0-10049 GCA_050256835.1 Betaproteobacteria bacterium
TGATGATCGGCGCGTTCCTCGGCACGGTGATCGCCGTCGAGCGCGCGGCGGCGCTGCGCCAGCGCCTGGCCTGGCTCGGACCGGCCGTCTCGGCGGCGGCGGGCATCGTCTGGCTCGGCGGCGCCGAGACCGTCGCGGCGGCGCTGCTGCTCGCCGCGTCGCTGCTCTTCGTCGGCGCCAACATCGTCGTCATGCGCCGGCAGCGCGCGGCCCACACGGCGCTGCTGCTGGCGGCGGCGGTCGCCTGGACGGTCGGCAATCTCGGTCTCGTCGCCGGCCTCGGCGCCGACGCGATCGCCGCCTGGTGGTTCGCCTTCCTCGTCATGACCATCGCCGCCGAGCGTCTCGAGATGGCGCGGCTGATGCGCCACGACGCGCGCGCGCAGCGCTGGCTGATCGGCCTGCTCGTCGCCCTGGCCGGCGGCGCGGCGCTGCAGGGCGCCGCGCCGGTCGGTGGCGTGCTCTACGGCGGCGCCCTGCTCGCGCTGGCCGGCTGGCTCGGCCGCTACGACATCGCCCGCCGTACGGTCCGCAGCGAGGGGCTGCCGCGCTACATGGCGGCCTGCCTGCTGTCGGGCTACGCCTGGCTGGCCGTCGCCGGCATCGCCTGGGCCGCCACAGCGCTGGGCTGGCCGGCGCGCGATGCCGCCCTGCATGCGCTCGGCCTGGGCTTCGTCTTCACCATGATGATGGGCCACGCGCCGGTGATCCTGCCGGCCGTCGCGCGAATCAAGGTGCAGTACGGTGCCGTCTTCTACGCGCCGCTGGCACTGCTGCAGGTCTCGCTGCTGGTGCGGCTGGGCGGCGGCGCCATCGACGCCGGCTGGCGCGCGGCCGGCGCCGTGCTCAATGCCGCCGCGATCGCGCTGTTCGCGCTCGTGATCGCCGGCGGCGCGATCGTCTGGCGGCGCCGCGAGCGTGTCGCCGCCCTCCAACCCGGACGCCAACGATGACCTCCTTCCTGCACATCGAAGAACCCGCCGCGCGACGCCCCGTCGCGCCCCGCTTCGCCCTCTGGCAGCTCGGGTTCCGGCCGTTCTACCTGCTGGCCAGCGGCTTCGCGGCGCTGTCGATCGCGCTGTGGGCGCTGCAGTTCTCGGGCTGGCTCGGCACGCCCTACCTCGCCGGGCCGATGTGGCACGCCCACGAGATGCTGTTCGGCTTCGCGCTCGCCGTCGTCGTCGGCTTCCTGTTCACCGCGGTGCGCAACTGGGCCGGCCAGCCGACGCCCACCGGTGCGCCGCTGGCGGCGATCGCCGCGCTCTGGCTGGCCGGTCGCGTGCTGGTGCTGACGCCCTGGGGCTGGGCGGCGGCGATCGTCGACACCGCGTTCCCGCTGGTCGCCGCGGCGGCGCTGGCGAAGCCGCTGGTGGCCGGCCACAACCGGCGCAACTACTTCTTCGTCGGCCTGCTGGCCGCGCTCGGCGTCGCCTCGCTGGCGGTGCACCTGGCGCAGCTGCAGGTGATCACGCTGCCCGGTTGGCTCGGCATCCAGGTCGGGCTCGACCTGGTGCTGTTCATCATGACGGTGATGGGCGGCCGGGTGATCCCGATGTTCACCAACAACGGCGTGCCGGGCACGAACGCGCGCCGCGACCCGCGGCTCGAGAAGGCCGCGCTCGGCGGCGTGCTGGCGCTGATCGCGGCCGACCTCGCCGGGCTGCACGGCGCACCGCTGGCCGCGCTGCTGGCCCTCGTCGCCGCCGCGCACCTCGGCCGGCTGGCGCTGTGGCAGCCGTGGAAGACGCTGCGCACGCCGATCGTCTGGGTGCTGCACCTCGCGTACGCGTGGATCGTCGTGCACCTGGCGCTGCGCGCGGCGGCGCAACTCGGGTGGCTCCTGCCTTCGCTGGCCACCCACGCGCTCACCGTGGGCGCAATCGGTGGCCTGACGATCGGCATGATGACGCGCACCGCGCGCGGGCACACTGCGCGGCCGCTGCGCGCCGACCGCTGGGAAATCGCCTGCTACCTGCTCGTGCCCGCCGCGGCGCTGGTGCGCGTCTTCGTGCCGATGGTCGCTCCCGGGCAGACGCTGCACGCCGTGCTGTGCTCGGCCCTGCTGTGGACGGCCGGCTTCGGGCTGTACTTCGTGCGCTACTGGCCGATCCTGACGCGGCCGCGGCTCGACGGAAAGCCGGGCTGATGGACTACGCCGTCGTCAAGACCATCCACCAGAGCGCCGTCGCCCTTTCCTTCACCGGCTTCTTCGCGCGCGGGCTGGCCTCGTTCGCCGGCGCCGGCTGGGTTCGCGGGCGGCCGGCGAAGACGCTGCCGCACATCGTCGACTCGGTGCTCCTGCTTTCGGCGCTGTGGCTGTGGTGGAGCCTGCGCCTGTCGCTCGACGAGGCGCCGTGGATCCTGGCCAAGATCATCGGCCTGCTCGTGTACATCGGGCTCGGCATGCTGGCGCTCAAGCCCGGCCGCCCGCCGGCCGTGCCTGCCGGCGCCTGGGTGGCGGCGCTGCTGGTGTTCGGCTACATCGTGTCGGTGGCGCTGACGAAGAGCGTGCTCGGGTTCTTCACCTGGCTTTAGATCCGGGGACTCGCTCGGCACGTGCGTTATGCGCGGCGTGCGAGCTGCTGGCATGCCACCGGCGGAGGCTGCAGTGGTGGTGCCGCCTGCGGGCGCAGGTCCCATTCGCGGTCGCCTGGCTGCGGGCATGGCACATCGATGTTGAAGGCACGGCCTCGCACGCCGGCCAACTCGGGATCGAATCCTCACATGGCGTGATACCCGTGCGCCCCGGTCACCTTGCCACGGAACACCCAGTACGACCAGGCGACGTAGAGCAGGATCACCGGCAGCAGGAACAGCGTGCCGACCATCAGGAACGCCTGCGCCTTGGGCGCCACCGCGGCGTCCCACAGTGTGATCGACGGCGGCGCGACGTAGGGCCACAGGCTGATCACCAGTCCGGTGAAGGCGAGGAAGAACAGCCCGAACGAGCACAGGAAGGGAAGCGCCTCGCGGCCCGCGTCGAGGCTCTTCTTCAGGATGATGGCGAGCACGACGGTCAGCACCGGCACCGGCGCGAACCAGACGATGT
Source organism: Betaproteobacteria bacterium (assembly GCA_050256835.1). GTDB lineage: Bacteria > Pseudomonadota > Gammaproteobacteria > Burkholderiales > Burkholderiaceae_C > JAMHWF01. The sequence continues at coordinate 3,050 of JBLMVT010000486.1, forward strand.
TGGGCAAGCTGAACCAGCGCTCGGCGATGCGCGGCTCGGTCAGTGGCGTCCAGATCGAGATCAGCGCGATGAACAGCAGCACGCCCCACAGCGCGCGCCGCGCCATCGTTCGCGCCCAGGCCTGCAGGTCGCCCTCGACCTTCATCACCAGCCAGGTCGCACCCTGCAGCGCGTAGCCGAAGACGAGTCCGAGCCCCGTGAGCAGCGGGAACGGCCGGAACCAGTCCCAGCTCGTGCCCGCGAAGGCGCGCTCGTGCACCGGGAAGCCGGTGATGAAGTTGCCCAGCACCACGCCCTGCGCGAACGTCGCGGCCAGCGAGCCGATGACGAACCCGCGGTCCCACAGCGGGCGGTGCGCGCCCTCGACCTCGCGGAACTCGAAGGCCACGCCGCGAAACAGCAGCCCGAGCAGCATGACGAGGATCGGGAAATAAAGTGCCGGGACGATGACGGCGAAGGCGAGCGGGAACACCGCCAGCAGTCCACCGCCGCCGAGGATCAGCCAGGTCTCGTTGAAGTCCCAGACGGGCGCCACCGAGGCCATCATCAGGTCGCGGTCGTGCGCGTCGCGGCGCAGCGCGAACAGCATGCCGACACCGAGGTCGAAGCCGTCGAGCAGCACGTACATGAAGACGGCCAGCGCGAGGATCGCCGCCCACAGCGGCACGAGGTCAAGCGCCATGGGTGGCTCCCTGCGCGCTGGCCTGCGCGTCGGTGGCGGCCGACAGTGGGCGAGCCGCGCGCGCCTCGACCTCCTCGTAGTGCTCGCGCGCCAGCGCCGCCTCCGGTCCGCGCACGACCATGCGCCGCAGCAGCACGAAGCCGCCGCCGAAGATGACGAGGTAGGCGACGACGTAGGCCGCCAGCGACAGCGTGACGTCGCCGGTCGTCAGCGACGGCGTCACCGCGTCGCGGGTGCGCATCAGTCCGTAGACGACCCACGGCTGGCGGCCGACCTCGGTGGTGATCCAGCCGGCCAGCACCGCGACGAAGCCGATCGGCATGCAGGCCTGGGCGAGCCTCAGCCATCCCGAGCGGCCGTCGGTGACGTGCCCGCGGCGCAGCGCCAGCCAGCCGAGCACGACGACCGCCAGCATCAGCAGGCCGACGCCGACCATGAGGCGGAAGGCGAAGTAGACGATCGCCACCGGCGGACGGTCCTCGCGCGGGAAGTCCTTCAGCCCCTGCACCTGCTTGTCGAGCGAGTGCGTGAGGTACAGGCTGCCGAGGTCGGGGATGGCGATCTCCCAGCGGTTGGCCTCGGCATCCATGTCGGGGATGGCGAACAGCGATGCCGGCACGTGCGTGCGCGTCTCCCACAGGCCCTCCATCGCGGCGAGCTTGGCCGGCTGGTGGTGCAGCGTGTTGAGACCGTGCAGGTCGCCGAGCAGGACCTGCAGCGGCACCATGATCGTCAGGAAGCCGAGCGACATCTTCAGCATGACCCGGCTTTCCTCGACGCTGCGCTGCTGGCGCAGGTACATCGCCGCGACGCCGAGGATGACGAAGCCGGTGGTGACGAGGAAGGCGACGACCGTGTGCGTCAGCCGGTACGGGAACGACGGCGTGAAGATCACGGCGAACAGGTCGCGCGGCAGGTAGCGGCCGTCGACCAGCTCGTAGCCCTGCGGCGTCTGCATCCAGCTGTTGACCGCGATGATCCAGAACGACGACAGCAGCGTGCCGAGCGCGACCATCACGGCCGACAGCGCGTGCGCCCATGGAGGCACCAGCTTGCGGCCGAACAGCAGCACGCCGAGGAAAGCGGCTTCGAGGAAGAACGCGGTCAGCACCTCGTAGGCCATGAGCCCGCCGATGACGTTGCTCGTCGCGTCGACGAAACGGCTCCAGTTGGTGCCGAACTGGAACGGCATGACGATCCCGGAGACCACGCCCATGCCGAACGAGACGGCGAAGATCTTGATCCAGAACGCCGACAGGCGCCGCCACACGTCGCGCTGGGTCAGCCACCACATCACCTCGAGCGTGGCGACATAGCACGCCAACCCGACCGTGAACGCGGGCAGCAGGATGTGCAGCGCGATCACCCAGGCGAACTGCAGTCGCGACAGCAGCAGGGCGTCCACCCGAGCCCCTTCGTGGATGTTAGACCGCGCAGTCTAGGCAGCGCGGGGAGCTATACGCGGGCAGGGGCAACTCGCGGGCCCGGGCCGTGCTATGTTGGCGCCCGTTGCCGGCGCGGGCCGGCGCCCGAATCCCTTGGCGTGGTCCCCTCTCCTGCTGCCGTCCACCTGGCGGTCGTCGACGACGAAACCGCGATTACCGAGTTGCTCGCCAACTACCTAGGGGGGCATGGCTTCCGGGTCAGCCAGCTGCACTCGGGCCAGGCGCTGACCGCGCTGATGCAGAACGACCCGCCGGCGCTGGTGCTGCTCGACCTCGGCCTGCCCGGCGAGGACGGCTTCGTCATCGCGCGCCAGCTGCGCGAGCACTGGCGCTGCGGGCTGGTCATCATCACCGGCCGCGGCGATGCGGTCGACAAGGTCGTCGGGCTCGAGATCGGCGCCGACGACTACGTCACCAAGCCGTTCGACCTGCGCGAACTGCTGGCGCGTATCAAGGCGGTGCTGCGCAGGCTGGGTGCGTCGCCGCAGGCCACGGCCGGCGAGCCGGCGGCGCGCGACAACCTGCGCTTCGCGGGCTTTCGCCTCGACCTCGGCGCCCGCCAGCTGGTCGACCCGCAGGAGCGGCCGGTCGCGCTGACGGCCGGCGAGTTCGACCTGCTGGTCGTGTTCGCCCGCCACCCGGGACGCGTGCTCTCGCGCGACTTCCTGCTCGAGGCGACGCGCGGGCGCGAGGCCGCGCCGTTCGACCGCACGATCGACGTGCAGGTCGGCCGGCTGCGCCGCAAGATCGAGGCCGACCCCGAGGACCCGCAGATCATCAAGTCGGTGCGCGGCGCGGGCTACGTGCTGGTGCCGCCGGTCATCACGAATTGAAGCCCCCGATGAACGAGGCGACCGGCGCCACGGCGCTGCACCAGTCAATCTTCCGCACGATCTTCCAAGCCTACCCGGACGGCATGATCGTCGTCGACAGCGGCGGCTGGATCGTGCTGGCCAACCCGATCGCCGAGTCGATGCTCGGCTACGCTCCGGGCGAGCTGATCGGCCTGAGCGTCGAGCCCCTGGTCCCCGACGGCACCCGCCCGCGCCACCATTTGTACCGCGCCAGCTACGGCGAGAACCCGCGGCCGCGGCCGATGGGCACGCAGATGGACCTGGTGGCGCGGCGGCGCGACGGCAGCGAGCTGACGGTCGAGATCGCGCTCAGCCCGCTGCAGAACCTCGGCTGGCCCTACATCGTCGCCTCGATCCGCAACGTCGGAACCTATCCTCGCGTCAAGCAGGCGCTCAAGCGCGCGCGCTACAGCGAATGCGTGGCCGAGGTCGGCCGGCTGGCGGCCGACGCGCGCGACCTGGAGCCGCTGCTTGCGCAGTTGCCGAGCGTCGCCGCCGGAGCTCTTCAAGTCGAGCGTGTACTGGTCTTCCTGCTCGAGCAGAACCGGCTCGAATTCCGCATCGCCAGCGGCAGCGGGATGGTCGGCAGGGAGAAGGCCGGCGCGACCCTTGCGGCCCACCCGCGCGGCTGGCCGGGATTCGTGCTCGCCGCCAACGCGCCGGTGATCGTCAACGACTGGCACGAGGAGCGCCGCTTCCCGCCGCCGCCGGCACTGCAGTCCACCGGCGTCTGCGCGTCGCTCGGCGTGCCGATGTCCGACCGCGGGCGCGTCATCGGCGTGATCACCGCCGGCTCGACGCAGCCCATGCGCTTCGGCGACGACGAGGTGCACTTCCTCGGCTCGCTCGCCAACCTGCTGGTCGCCTGCCTGCAGCGCAAGCAGTCGGAGGAAGCGCTGGCGCATTCGCAGCGGCTGGAGAGCGTCGGCCAGCTGACCGGCGGCATCGCCCACGACTTCAACAACCTGCTGACGGTGATCCAGGGCAACCTGCAGATCCTCGAGGAACACCCGGGCATCGCCGACGATGCCTGGGGCCAGCAACTGGTCGGCGCCGCGACGCGCGCGGCGCGCCGCGCCTCGGAGCTGACCGGCAAGCTGCTCGCCTTCTCGCGCCGCCAGGTGCTCGAGCCGAGTGCGATCGACGTGAACGCGCTGCTCGAGTCGCTGGCCGACATGCTGCGGCGCACGCTCGACCAGCGCATCGAGATCGTGCTCGACGCCGAGCCCGGCCTGCCGCCGGCCGTCGCCGACCCGGGCCAGCTCGAATCGGCGCTCCTCAACATCGCCATCAACGCGCGCGATGCGATGGCCGAGGGCGGCCGGCTGACGTTCAAGAGCCGGTTGTGCGACCACCCGCCGGCCGGGGCGGAGGTCGAGGCCGACGGCCAATTCATCTCGATCGCCGTCGGCGACACCGGCAGCGGCATGCACGAGGACGTGCGGGAGCGTGCCTTCGAGCCGTTCTTCACCACCAAGGAGGCCGGTCGCGGCACCGGGCTCGGGCTGAGCACGGTGTACGGCTTCGTCAAGCAGTCGAAGGGCGGCGTCACGCTCGAGACCGTGCCGGGCGTCGGCACGACACTGACGCTGTACATCCCGGTCGGTGCCGACGGCATCGAAACGGAAGCGGAACCGGCGGCCGAGGGCCGCGTCCCGACCGGACTGCGCGTGCTGCTCGTCGAGGACGAGCCCGAGGTCCGCGAGGTCGCCGCCGCCTTCCTCGCGACACTGGGGTGCGCGGTCACCCCCTGCCCCGACGCCGAACAGGCGCTGGCGGTCCTCACCGAGGGCGGCGACTTCGACCTGCTGCTCACCGACATCGCGCTCGGCGCGGGCATGCGCGGAACCGAGCTGGCGCGCCGTGCCGAGGTGCACTCGCCGCAACTCGCCGTGCTGCTGATGTCGGGCTACGCGGCCGAGGAACTGGGTGCAGCCGACCAGACGCCCTGGGAGCTGCTGCGCAAGCCGTTCACCCGCAAGGAACTGGCGCGCGCCGTTGCGCGCGCCGTCACGCCGGCGTGATGGCCGGTCACTGCAGCGTCGCGCGCTCGGCCGGCAGGCAGCTCTGGATGTAGGCCGACAGCGCCGCCACGTGCGGCAGCTGGATCTCGCGGCGACCCTTGCCGGCAAAGCAGATCAGGCCGGCCTTGGCCAGCCGCGACAGCGCCCGGCTCACCGTCTCGAGCGTCATGCCGAGGTAGTTGCCGATCTCGGCGCGCGTCATGCGCAGGTTGATCTGGTCGGTGCGCAGGCCGCGCTGTGCCAGCGCATTGGCCCAGTTGCGCAGGAAGTCGGCGACGCGCGCGTCGGCCGGCAGCGTGCACAGCGAGAGCATCGAGTCGCGGTCGCGGCCGATCTCGCGGCTCATCGCGGCGTGCAGCGCGGCCAGCAGCTGCGGGCGTGCCGTGCAGGCGGCGAGCAGCTGGTCGTAGCGGATCGACCAGACCTCGCCCGTGTCCATGGCGATGGCGTCGCAGCCGTAGTGGCCGTTGGCGATGCCGTCGAAGCCGAGCCAGTCGCCCTTGAAGTGCAGGCCAACGACCTGCTCGCGACCGTCGGACGACAGGTTGACGATCTTGAAGAAGCCGGAATTGAGCACATGCAGGTGGCTGAAGCGGTCACCGGCCTGGTAGATCGTGTCGCCGGCGTGGACGACGCGGCGCTGCAGCGGCACGCTGTCCTCCAGCAGGCGCAGCGTCTCAGCGATGCGGCGCGCCGTGCGCTGGGCCTCGTCGACCTCGCGCTCCGCGGCGCGGGCGGCGACAGCAGGCTGGTGGGCGAGGATCGGGCTGGCGGCTGAGGGGGCGATGAACATGTCGGGCTCCTTGGGTTCGCTGTCCTGTCGGTGCCCGGAAGTCTCGGCGGCGCGGGTGAACGTCGTGACAATGTGCCGCGTCGCTCGGTAACGTTGGGTGAACCCGTCGTGTCTTTCCCGTAACGGGCCGGCGCGATTGACACCGGTCAATGGGCCGCGGGTGCGACCCGCTAGCCTGCAGCCGTGCCCACCCGCCTGCCTCCGGAGTCACCCGTCGCGGCCACGTTGCGGCTCGACCACCGAGCGCTGTGGTCGCTGGACACGCTGTCGGCGCGCGAAGTCGACGCGCTGCTGCAGGCGGCACGCCGGCTCGAGCGCGCGGCCCGGGGCGGGTCGCCGTGCCGCAGCCTGCAGGGGCGCAACATCGCCCGCCTGGGCAGCGCCAACGGCTTCGACGATGGCGCGTTCGATCGCGCGGCGACGGAACTGGGCGCGCAGGTGACCCGCATCGGCCCCGGCGATCCGACCCTGGCCGGCAGCGCCGACCTGCACCGCACGGGCCGCATGCTCGGCCGCCTGTACGACGCGATCGACTGCGCCGGGATGCCGGCCGCGCAGTTCGACGGCCTGCAGCGCGAGACCGACGTGCCGGTCTTCAACGGCCTGGCGACGACAACGCACCCGCTGCGCGCGCTGGCAGTGCTGGTCGAGCTGCAGGCCCTCGCCGGCCGCGACCTCAGGGGCCTGCGCGTGGCCTTCTGCGCCGACCCGGCCTCGCCGGTCTGCCTGGCGCTGCACCGCCTCGCCGCACTGGCAGGCATCGCCGAGCCCCCCGACCCGGCCGACGCCGAATTCGTGGTCGAGGCCGACGGCCGGGTGCACGCCGCGAGCGCGCCCGCCGCAGACGGCCGCGCCGCCGCCGAGGACGCGCAGCGCTACACGCTGCAGGCGCTGCTGATCAGCACCATCGTCTGATCCGTCAGCCCGGCAGGCAGAACAGCGCCTGGCCGGCGTGCGACCCGCCGGCGAGCGCCCACCCCGAGCCCAGGGCCAGCATCGCGCCGCCCAGCCGCGCTCCCGCCGCCTGCCAGCGTGTCGCATCGGTGCCGGCGAGCCGCGACCACAGCGGCGGACCGGCCGCCAGCCCGACCCCCGAGCCGAGCGCGAACAGCGCCATCACGCTGGCGCCGCCGGCCGGCCCGGAAGCCAGTGCTGCCACGAGCAGCGCCGATTGCAGTAGGCCGCAGGGCCAGGCCGCCCAT
>JBLMVT010000487.1:0-2530 GCA_050256835.1 Betaproteobacteria bacterium
GAGGCCCAGAAGCGCATGGTGCAGGACGCGGTCGACCGCTGGTGGTGGCCGAGCCTGATGATGTTCGGCCCGCCCGACGACCAGTCGCCTAATACCGCGCAAGGCATGCGCTGGGGCATCAAGCGCATCAGCAACGACGACCTGCGGCAGAAGTTCGTCGACGCCTGCGTGCAGCAGGCCGAGGTGCTCGGCGTCACCTTGCCCGACCCGGCGCTGAAATGGAACGAGGAGCGCCAGCACTGGGACTTCGGCGCCATCGACTGGGACGAGTTCTGGCGCGTCGTCAAGGGCGACGGCCCGTGCAAACGCGAACGCCTGCGCGAACGCGTCAAGGCGTGGGACGACGGCGCCTGGGTGCGCGAGGCGGCGCTGGCGCACGCGGCGAAGGCGGCGGCGCGTACCGAGAAGGCGGCTTGAAGGATGAGCACTGAAGCGAGGTCGACGATGAGCAGCAACGAGGAATGGCCGCTGTGGGAGGTGTTCGTGCGCAGCAAGGCCGGGCTCGACCACAAGCACTGCGGCAGCCTGCACGCGGCCGATTCGGCGATGGCGATCCAGCTGGCGCGCGACGTCTACACGCGGCGCCAGGAGGGCACAAGCGTGTGGGTCGTGCGCTCCGACCAGATCACCGCCAGCGACCCGCGCGACAAGGACATGTACTTCGACCCGATGGAGGACAAGGTGTACCGCCACCCGACCTTCTACCGGTTGCCGAAGTCGGTCGACCACATGTGAGCGGCGTGCCATGAACTCGATCGAGATCGACCGCTCGCCCTCGGTGCAGTACCTGCTGCGCATCGCCGACACCTGCCTGATCCAGGGCCAGCGGCTGGCCGAATGGTGCGGCCACGCGCCCGTCCTCGAGGAAGACATCGCGCTGGCCAACATGGCGCTCGACCTGATCGGCCAGGCGCGCGCGCTGCTCGCCCACGCCGGCGCCGTCGAGGGCCGGCCGCACGACGAGGACCAGCTCGCGTTCCTGCGCGACGAGCGCGACTACTTCAACCCGACACTGGTCGAGCTGCCGCGCGGGGATTTCGCCTTCACCGTGCTGCGCAACCTGATGGTCGCGACCTTCCTCGGACTGCTGTGGCAGCGGCTCGCCGCGTCCAGCGACGCCGAGCTGGCGGCGATCGCCGGCAAGGCCGCGAAGGAGGCGCGCTACCACCGCCAGCACTCGGCCGACTGGGTGGTGCGGCTGGGCGACGGCACCGACGAGTCACGCGCGCGCTGCGAGGCGGCGCTGGCCGGGCTGTGGCCGTACGCGGTCGAACTGTTCGAGTCCGACGCCGTCGACGAGGCGGCCGCGGCGGCCGGGCTCGGCCCGCGCTGGGCCGGGCTGCGCGAGCCGTGGCTGGCCGCGCTGCGCGCCGTGCGCGACGAGGCCGGGCTCGCCGTGCCCGCCGACACGGCGTTCCGCAGCACCGGCAAGCAGGGACGTCACAGCGAGCACATGGGCTACATCCTGGCCGAGATGCAGTACCTGCAGCGCGCCTACCCGGGAGCCGTGTGGTGACGCTCGCGCTGGCCGACCGCGTCGGGCATGCCTGGGCGGTGCTCGACGGCGTGCCCGATCCCGAGGTGCCGGCGCTGTCGGTGCGCGACCTCGGCATCGTGCGCGATGTGCTCGAGCACGGCGACGGCCTCGAAATCGTGCTCACGCCGACCTATTCCGGCTGCCCGGCGACCGAGGCGATCGAGCGCAGCGTGATCGAGGCGGTCGAGGCGGCGGGGCTCGGTCCGGCGCGCGTCAGCCTGCGCCGTGCCCCGGCCTGGACGACCGACTGGATCAGCGAGGCGGGGCGCCGCAAGCTGGCCGACTACGGCATCGCGCCGCCGGGGCCGGTGGCGGCCGACGCCGCGGCGCCGATCCGCATCGTGGCGCGCATGGGCTGCCCGCGCTGCGGCAGCGCCGACACCGAGCGCCTTTCGGCGTTCGGCTCGACGGCGTGCAAGGCGCTGTACCGCTGCCGCGCCTGCCGCGAGCCGTTCGAGCACTTCAAGCCGATATGACTCCCATCTTCCACCCGCTGCGCGTGCGTGCGGTCGAGCCCGACACGGCCGAGGCGGTGATCGTCTCGTTCGACGTGCCGCCCGAGCTGCGCGACGTGTTCGGCTTCACCCAGGGTCAGTACCTCACGCTGCGCAAGGAGATCGACGGCCAGGACCTGCGCCGCTCGTACTCGATCTGCGCCGGCGTCGACGACGGCGAGCTGCGCGTCGGCGTGCGCAAGGTCAAAGGTGGCACTTTCTCGAACTGGATCAATGAAAGACTCGCGCCCGGCGACACCATCCAGGTGATGGCGCCGCAGGGTCGCTTCTTCGTGCCGATCGAGCCGGGCTCGCGGCGCCACCACCTCGGCATCGCCGGTGGCAGCGGCATCACCCCGATCCTGTCGATCATGAAGACGGTGCTGGCGCGCGAGCCGCAGTCGCACTTCACGCTGATCTACGGCAACCGCGCGCTCGCCTCGACGATGTTCAAGGAGGAGATCGAGGACCTGAAGAACCGGTATCTCACGCGCCTGGT
>JBLMVT010000488.1:0-3049 GCA_050256835.1 Betaproteobacteria bacterium
GCCGAGAAGTACTCGATGGAAAAGGCGCACGAATGCGCCGCCGTGTTCCGCACCACCGACCCGGCGCATCCGGGCGTGCGGATGGTGATGGAGCAGCCCGAGGTCAACCTCGCCGGCCCGGTGAAGGTGCTGTCGCAAGGCGGCTTTCCCGAGAAGTACGGCGCGCTGTACATGACGCCGGCGCAGACGCGCGCGCTGTTCGCCTCGCTCGGCTGGTCGCGGATCGCCGCCTTCCAGACGCGCAACCCGATGCACCGCTCGCACGAATACCTGGCCAAGGTCGCGGTCGAGGTCTGCGACGGCGTGCTCGTCCATTCGCTGCTGGGCGCGCTCAAGCCGGGCGACATCCCGGCGGAGGTGCGCACCAGGGCGATCGCGGCGCTGGTGTCGCGCTACTTCGTCGAGTCGACCATCGTGCAGGCCGGATATCCGCTGGACATGCGCTACGCCGGACCGCGGGAGGCGCTGCTGCATGCGCTGTTCCGGCAGAACTACGGCTGCTCGCACCTGATCGTCGGGCGCGACCATGCCGGCGTCGGCAGCTACTACGGCCCGTTCGACTCGCACCGCATCTTCGACGAGATCCCGAAGGGCGCGTTGCAGACGCAGCCGCTGCGCATCGACGTCGCCTTCTGGTGCTACCGCTGCGGCGGCATGGCCTCGGGGCGCACCTGCCCGCACGGCGACGCCGACCGGCTGCAGGTCAGCGGCACGCAGCTACGCAAGTGGCTGTCCGACGGCGCCGACGTGCCGCCCGAGTTCAGCCGCCCCGAGGTGGTCGAGATCCTGCGCAGCTACTACGCCAGCCTGGCGCCCCGCCAGCCCGTGACATCCTAGGAACGAGGAGAAAGACGCATGCCCACCTTTGTGCGAACCGACAAGTGCGACGGCTGCAAGGGCCAGGACAAGACGGCCTGCATGTACATCTGCCCACACGACCTGATGGCGCTCGACAAGGACGGCTCGGCGACCGGCCACCCGATGAAGGCGTTCAACCAGGAGCCCGACCAGTGCTGGGAGTGCTACTCGTGCGTCAAGATCTGCCCACAGAACGCGATCGAGGTGCGGCACTACGCCGACATCGTCCCGCTCGGCGGTTCGGTGCAGCCGCTGCGCGGCTCGGACTCGATCATGTGGACGATCAAGTTCCGCAACGGCACCCTGAAGCGCTTCAAGTTCCCGACCCGCACCACGGAGGAAGGGTCGATCGATCCCTACGGCGGCAAGACCATGCCGACGCTGGCCGACCTCGACCGGCCCGGCTACTTCACCGCCAGCGGCGGCTTCCGCAAGGGCCGCGACGGCGAACTGCTGCGCGCCAAGTGACTGCCACCCGGAGCAACTGACATGGGTACGTTCGAGAATCCCGAAGTCGTCCAGGAAGAACTGGACATCCTCCTGATCGGCGGCGGCATGGCCTGCTGCGGCGCGGCCTACGAGATGATGCGCTGGGCCGAGGCGGTGAAGGCCGAGACCGGCACCGAGCTGAAGATCAAGCTGGTCGACAAGGCCGCGATGGACCGCTCGGGCGCGGTCGCGCAGGGCCTGTCGGCGATCAACACCTACATCGGCTCTGAGCAGGACCCGGCTGACTACGCGCGCATGGTGTCCAACGACCTGATGGGCATCACGCGCGACGACCTCGCCTACGACCTCGGCCGCCACGTCGACGAGTCGGTGCACCTGTTCGAGGAATGGGGCCTGCCGATCTGGAAGACCGACGCCGACGGCGTGCGCCACGACGGCGCCGAGTCGCAGAAGGAAGGCCTGCCCGCGCTGAAGGACGGCGGCAAGCCGGTGCGCTCGGGCAAGTGGCAGATCATGATCAACGGCGAGTCCTACAAGTGGATCGTCGCCGAGGCGGCGAAGAAGGCGCTCGGCTTGAGCCGCATCCAGGAGCGCGTGTTCATCGTCAAGCTGGTCAACGACAAGAACGACCCGTCTCGCATCGCGGGTGCGGTCGGCTTCTCGGTGCGCGAGAACAGGATTTACGTCTACAAGGCCAAGGCGGTGCTGCTGGCCGCCGGCGGCTGCGTCAACCTGTTCCGCCCGCGCTCGGTCGGCGAGGGCACCGGCCGCGCCTGGTACCCGGTGTGGAACGCCGGCTCGACCTACGCGATGGCCGCCGAGGCCGGGGCGGAGCTCACGATGATGGAGAACCGCTTCGTGCCGGCGCGCTTCAAGGACGGCTACGGCCCGGTCGGCGCCTGGTTCCTGCTGTTCAAGGCCAAGGCGATCAACGCCTACGGCGAGGACTACATGGTCAAGAACAAGGAACTGCTCGACCAGTACCCGCCCTACGGCCAGGCCGCGGTGCCGGCGTCGTGTTTGCGCAACCACCTGATGCTCAAGGAGATGAAGGAAGGTCGCGGCCCGATCTACATGGACACCGTCACCGCGCTGGCCAAGCTGCGCGAGACGCTGAGCCCGAAGGAGGTCAAGCACCTGGAAGCCGAGGCCTGGGAGGACTTCCTCGACATGTGCATCGGCCAGTGCGGCATCTGGGTCGGCGAGAACATCGAACCCGAGAAGAAGATGTCCGAACTGATGCCGACCGAGCCCTATCTGCTCGGTTCGCACTCCGGCTGCTGCGGCATCTGGGTGTCGGGCCCGACCGACCTCGGCGCGCCGACCGCCGACGAGGGTGACTACGACGGCGTGCCGGCGCACCTGCCGCGCGGCTGGAACTGGGGCTACCGCTCGATGACGACGGTCAAGGGGCTGTTCACCGCCGGCGACGGCGTCGGCGCCTCAGGGCACAAGTTCTCGTCGGGCTCGCACGCCGAGGGGCGCCTCGCGGCCAAGGCGATGGTGAAGTTCGCTCTCGACCACCGGGACTGGAAGCCCGAGCTGGACACCGCGCCCGAGGAGCTGGCCGAGCAGATCTACAAGCCGGTGCGCACCTTCCTCGCGCACAAGGACTACACCACCGCGATCGACATCAACCCGCACTACATCTCGCCCAAGATGCTGCAGTTCCGGCTGCAGAAGATCATGGACGAGTACGTCGCCGGCGTCGCGACCTACTACAACACCAACGACGTGATGC
>JBLMVT010000489.1:0-10297 GCA_050256835.1 Betaproteobacteria bacterium
GGCCCACCAGCCGCTTCACGATCGGAAAGGCTCGACCGCAGGGGCACGCTGCGCCGTCCGCGTCGAGCACCACGAAGTCGCCGGTGCGGTAGCGGATCAGCGGCATCGCGCGGTTGTTGAAGCCGGTCCCGACGATCTCGTGCTGGCCGTCGCCCATCGGCAGCAACTCGACGTAGGAGTAGTCCGACAGGACGTGCAGGCGTCCGTGCTCGCAACTGCCGATCGCCGCGACGCGCTCGAACTGGCCGTACCAGTCGAACACGGGGCAGCCGAAGGTCGACTCGATCAGCGCCTTCTGTTCGGGCAGGAGTGTTTCCGACGAGGTGATGATGCCCTTCAACCCTTCGCCCCCGTAGTGCATCGCATGGACATGCAGCCAGTTGGCGAGAAATGCGATCGACGACGGGTAGGCATGAATCAGACGCGGCGCAAACTGCTGCAGCGCGTTCACGTAGCCAGCGGCGCTGCCCTCCGAGAGGTGGTAGGAGGACATCATCAGGTTGTTCTCGGCGCGGTTCATGCGCCAGAACGCGCCGTCGCGCTGATCGATCGGCACCACCATGTCGCCGCGGATCCAGGCGCGACGCTCGCCCGGTCGCCAGCCGGCCCAGGTCATCTGCCGATGGATGAAGGCGTTCTCTCGGCAGATGGCGTCCATGTCCTGCCGGATCGACAGCGGCATGCCGGTCGTGCCGCTGGTCGAGCCCTTGAACAGCGGCCGTGCCGCGGCCTCCGACAACAGGGCGGCGTCGGCCCCACGCACGTCATCCTTCGACAGGAGCGGCAACGACCGCACCGCATCCAGGGCCTCGGCTTCGGTGGGCGGTGCACCGCCGCGCTGGCGGTAGTAGGCCACCGACCGGAAGGCGTGCTGGAGCACCTCTACCAGGCGCGTGCGCTGGTAGGCCTCGAGCGCCTCGGACGCCAGCCATTGTGTGCGCGACGCCTCGTCGAGGAAGGACTGGAAGCGCCTGCCCTCGCGCAACTGCTTGCGCACCCAGGCGCGGCCGCTGATCAGTGCCTCCTGCATCGGCGCAGGGCTGGACTTGTAGAGGCGTGAGGTCAGCATCGGGTTGGCATCCGCGCGCGGTCAGACGGTGCAGACCACCGCCTTGAACTTGCCCCGCTGCGTGCGCGGCAGCTCCTCGACGGTGTGGACGTCGATCGTCATCGCCCGGCCGATGCGCATTTCGACGTTGCCGCGCAGCTTGGCCACCGAGGCGGCCGAGTAGCCCGGCGTCGGGATGACGTAGAGGTCGAGGCGGTCGCGCTGGTCCTGGCGGATCTGGCCCTGCAGGATGCCCGGCACGCCGCGGAACACGTTGCCGGCCAGGCAGGCGGCGATGCGCCGTCCGTCGGGCAGCTTGATGGCGTCGTCGGCCCGCCCAATGATCTCCTCGACGATCGGGAAGGCGCGCCCGCACTCGCAGCTCGCGCCGTGCGGTGCCAGTCGCACCAGGTCGCCGCAGCGGTAGCGGATCAGCGGCATGGTCGGGTTGTTGTAGCCGGTGCCGATCAGCTCGTGCAGGCCGTCCTCGGCGGGCACGGTCTCGACGTGCGAGTAGTCGCTCATCACGTGGTAGCTGCCGTGCTCGCAGGTGCCGATCGCCGCCACCCGCTCGGCCAGCCCGTACCAGTCGAACACCTTGCAGCCGAAGGTGCGGGCGACCAGCGCCTGCGCCTCGGCGTTCATCGTCTCCGACGACGTGACCACGCCGCGCAGCGAGCGGCCGCGGTACTTTTGGCCGTTGTTGTCCATCCAGGCGGCCAGGAAGGTGATCGACGACGGGTACGCCTGGATCAGCGCCGGGTCGTAGCGCTCGAGTTCGTCGATGTAGCCGCGTGCCGTGGTGTCCGACAGATGGAACGACGACATCATCAGCATGCGGTCGGCGCGGTTGAGCCGCCAGTACGGGCCGCCCTTCTGGTCGGCCGGCACGATCATCTCGCCGCGCAGCCAGGCGCGGCGCTCGCCGCCCTTCATGCCGGCCCAGGCGAGCTGGCGCCAGACGAAGGCGTGCTCGCGGTTGATCGCCTGAAGGTCCTGGTGCAGCCAGATCGGCGAACCGGTCGTGCCGCTGGTGCTGCCCGACACGCGCAGGCTGCGCCGCCGCTCCGACACCATGCGCTCGCCGGCGTCGCGGATATCGTTCTTCGTCAACACCGGCAGCCGCGCCAGCTCGGCCGGCAGCGCCATCTCGGGCGGCGACAGCCCGAGCCGCGCGAACAGCGCGCGCCAGTACGGCACGTCGCGCCCCGCGCCGACCAGCGTCGCGCGCAGTTGCCGAAAGGCGTACTCGCGCAGCGCATCGCCGGCCAGCCACTGCGTGCGCTCGATCTCCTCGCGCATGCGGCGGAACGCGCCGCCCTCACGCGCGGCGCTGCGCGCCAACGCGCGGCCGGCCACGAGCAGCTCCTGCGCCCAGGTCGGACTGTCCTTGTAGATCGCTGAGTTGAACATGCGCCGTCGCTCGCCCGGGGGCGGGAGCAAGCGGCGCGCCTGGCCGCGCGCAGGGCCTTCAGCCGCTGCGGCCGTAGTGGTCCTCGAAGCGCACGATGTCGTCCTCGCCGAGGTAGGCGCCCGACTGCACCTCGATGATCTCCAGCGGCACCTTGCCCGGGTTGGCGAGGCGGTGCGTTTCGCCAAGCGGGATGTAGGTGCTCTGGTTCTCGCCGAGCAGCAGCTTTTTCTCACCGCATGTCACTTCGGCCGTGCCGCGCACGACGACCCAGTGCTCGGCGCGGTGGTGGTGCATCTGCAGGCTCAGGCTGGCGCCGGGGTTGACCAGGATGCGCTTGACCTGGAAACGCGGCCCGGCGTCGATGCTGTCGTACCACCCCCAGGGGCGATGCACGCGGCGGTGGATGTCACCCTCGCTGCGGCCGTCCTTGGCCAGCCGGGCGACGACGCGCTTCACCTCCTGGCTGCGCGAACGGTCCGCGACCAGCACCGCGTCGGGCGTCTCGACGATGACGAGGTTCTCGACGCCGACCGCGCCGACCAGGCGGCTGGTGGCGTGCACCAGCGTGTTGCGGCTGCCCTCGAACAGCACGTCGCCCTGCGCCGCGTTGCCGGCGTCGTCGCGTTCGGAGACGCCCCACACGGCGTCCCAGGCACCGAGGTCGGACCAGCCGGCGTCGAGCGTGACCATGCGCACCGCGATGCCTGCGTCGCGGTGCGCGGCGGCCGGCTCCATCACGGCGTAGTCGATCGATTCGGAGGGCACGTCGAAGAAGGCCTCGCGCTCGGGGCGCACGAAGCCGTTGTCGGCGTGGCGTCCGGCGAAGGCCCGCTGCGTCGCCTCGGCGATGTCGGGCCGGAACGCGCGGATTGCCGCCAGCCAGGTCGAGGCGCGCACGACGAACATGCCGCTGTTCCAGTAGTAGCCGCCTTCGGCAAGGTAGCGCTCGGCGGTGACGCGGTCGGGCTTCTCGACGAAGCGCTCGACGTCGCTCGCGCGGTCGTCTGCCGCGTCCGCGCAGCGGATGTAGCCGTAGCCCGTCTCGGGCGCGTTCGGCACGATGCCCAACGTGACCAGCGAACCGTCGCTGGCGGCCCGCACGGCACTGCGCGCCGCGGCGACGAAAGCTTCCGGCCGCGTCATCGTCTGGTCGGCCGGGCTGACGACGAGGATCGGGTCGGCGCCCTCGGCGCTCGCGTGCAGCGCAGCGAAGGTCAGGGCCGGCGCCGTGTTGCGTCCGGCCGGCTCGAGCAGCAGCGCGGCCTCGTGCTGGCCGATCTCGCGCAGCTGATCGCGCACCAGGAAGCGGTGCTCCTCGTTGCACACCACGCACAGGCCGGCCGCGCCGATGTCCTCGCCGGCCAGCGCCGCCAGCCGCTGCACCGCTTCCTGGAACAGCGTGTGCCGCCCGCCGAGGGCGAGGAACTGCTTCGGGTAGAGCGCGCGCGACAGCGGCCACAGCCGCGTGCCCGAGCCGCCGGCGATCACGACGGGGACGATGGTGTGCATGAGCGCGATTCTCGCAGCGCTCGGCTTCTCAGCCGCCGTAGCCGTCCGGGTTCATCGACTGCCAGCGCCAGGCGTCGCGGCACATGGCGTCGAGGTCGCGCATCGCGCGCCAGCCGAGCAGGCGCTCGGCGAGCGCCGGGTCGGCCCAGCAGGCGGCGATGTCGCCTGCACGGCGGCCGACGATCTCGTACGGAACCGCGCGGCCGCTCGCCACCTCGAACGCGCACACCAGCTCGAGCACGCTGTGGCCGCGGCCGGTGCCGAGGTTGACGGTCAGCGAGGCGCCGCCGGCGACCAGGTGGTCGAGGGCCGCGACGTGGCCCTCGGCGAGGTCGACGACGTGGAGGTAGTCGCGCACGCCGGTGCCGTCGGGCGTCGGCCAGTCGCCGCCGAACACCTGCAGCCGGTCGCGCCGGCCGACCGCGACCTGCGCGACGTACGGCATCAGGTTGTTCGGCGTGCCGCGCGGATCCTCTCCGAGGCGACCGCTCGCATGCGCGCCGACCGGGTTGAAGTAGCGCAGCATGGCGATGCGCCAGCGCGCGTCGCAGCGCATCAGCTCGCGCAGCAGTTCCTCGCCGAGCAGCTTGGTCGTGCCGTAGGGGTTGGTGGCGGCGAGCCGCGCGTCCTCGCGGATCGGCAGCGCTTCGGGCACGCCGTAGACGGTGGCCGACGAGCTGAACACGAGTGCATGCACGCCGCGCGAATGCATCGCCTCGCACACGCCGATCAGGCCGCCGAGGTTGTTGCGGAAGTAGGCCAGCGGCTCGCGCACCGACTCGCCGACCGCCTTCAGCGCGGCGAAGTGCACGACCGCGTCGACCGGCTGCGCATCGAAGGCGCACGCCAGCGCCGCGGCGTCGCACACGTCGGTGCGGTGGAAGGCCGGCTCGTGGCCGAGCAGCTCGCGCAGCCGGTCGAGCACGCGCGGCGAGCTGTTGCGAAAGTCGTCCACGCCGACGACGTGGTGGCCCGCGCCTGCGAGCGCGAGCCAAGTGTGCGACGCGATGTAGCCGGTCGCGCCGGTCAGCAGGACGGTGGCCATCGGCGCGACCGTTCGCCCGCTACTGCAGCATCAGCGTGACGTTGCAGTGGGCGATGGTGGCGTCGTAGCTGTAGCCGACGTTGTTCACCTGCACCGGCGTCGAGCGGCTGCGCCGGCCGGCGTCGCAGCCCAGCGACCACGCTCGCGTCGCCTGGTAGGCGACGCCGACCAGGTAGTTGCGAGTATTGCCGCTGCCGCCGCCCGGAATGAATGCCGTGCCGCCGCCGACCGTGGTGAAGAACTGCTCGTCGTAGCGGTCGTGCGAGTAGTCGGCCTGTGCGCGCAGCGTGATCTTGCCCGTCGCCTCCCAGCGCACCGCCCCGTAGATGCGGTCGGACAGTCGGGCGTCGGTGAGGAAGTTCGTGCTGATCGCCGGGTCGACCAGCACCGGCGCGCCGTTGCCGCGCGTGCCGGTGTCGCGCGCGAGCCGCAAGTCGATAGTCGTCTTGCCGGTCGGCCGGTAGTTCCAGCCGACGCTGCCGGTCACGCCGCGGAAGTCGCGGATGTCGAGGTCGTGGTTCTCGTGCGTGGCCGAGAGTCGTGCGTCGAGCGTGGACAGGCCGCTGGCCTTCCAGGTAGCGGTGAGGTCGACGTCGTCGCGCCTGAACTTGTCCTCCCCGCCCGCGGCGCCGCCGTGCGGGTAGTTGCCGTCTGTGTAGCGCGCGGCCAGGCCCAGGCGCAGCAGGTCGCTCGGCTGGTAGGCGGCACCGAGGCCGACCTGGTCGAAGCGGTACTCGCGGCTGTCGAACAGCGCGTCGGAGTAGTTCACGTCGCGATGCGCGAAGGTGCCTTCGAGCACCCATAGCGACTGCCCGCCGTACTGCGCGCGAAGGTCCAGGCTGTTGGCGCGCTCCAGGTTCTTTGCGATGTCGACGGTGGCCTGCGCGCCGTAGTTCTCGAAGTTGGCGAGCTGCTGCGTCGACTCGAGCCGCACGTCGCCCGACCAGCGCGACAGCGCCGACCAGTCCAGCCCGAGCAGCAGGTCGTAGCCGGTGTTGTCGAGCTGGTCCTGGTTCTTGAACTTGTTGTACGTCACGCCGGCACTTGCGAGCCAGCGCTGGCGGCCGTAGGGTTGGTCGAGGCCGACGGTGAGGTTGGTGCTCGAGATGCCGTCCCGGCTGCGGCCGAGCACCTCGGGCACGCGGAACACGTTGGAGTCGTAGGTCAGCGTTTCCGACGCCCGGAAGTAGAACGGGCTGGACTGCGCCTGCGCCGCGCAGGCGAGCAGCGCGCAGGCGCCGGCGACGAGGGTGCGGGTCAGCGGGGGTCGGACGTGCATGAGGGTCTCCATCGCTCGGGTTGTTGATTCGTCACGCCGGGGGTCAGTAGGCGTGCCGGTCGAAGAAAACGAGGCCGATGGTACGCGCGATGATCCTAAGATCGAGGCCGAGCGACCAGTTGCGCAGGTACTCGAGGTCGTATTCGACGCGCGCCTTCATCTTCTCGATCGTATCGGTTTCGCCCCTGTGGCCGTTCACCTGCGCCCAGCCGGTGATGCCGGGGCGGACCTTGTGGCGCACCATGTAGGCGGGGATGAGTTGGCGGTACTGCTCGTTGTGCGCCACCGCGTGCGGCCGCGGGCCGACGATGCTCATGCGGCCCTGCAGCACGTTGATGAACTGCGGCAGCTCGTCGAGCGAGGCGCGGCGCAGCAGTGCGCCGAAGCGGGTGATGCGCGGGTCGTCCTTGCGCGCCTGCGGCACCACGCGGCCGTCGTCCTGCACGGTCATCGAGCGGAACTTGTAGATCACGATCTCGCTGCCGTCGAGCCCGTTGCGGCGCTGGCGGAAGATCACCGGTCCCGGCGAGCTGAGCTTGACGCCGATCGCGATGGCGATCAGCAGCGGCGAGATCAGCAGCACGATCAGGCTGGCCAGCACCAGGTCGCTGGCGCGCTTGACCAGCGCCTGCGTGCCGGTGAACGGCGTCTCGCAGATGCCGACGACCGGCACGCCGTTCATGTCCTTCAGCCGGCCCTGGATGATGCTGATGCCGAACACGTCGGGAACGAAGTACAGCGACGCGGTGGTGTCCTGCAGCTGCTCGAGCAGCTCGACGATGCGCGGCTGCGAGCCGAGCGGCAGGGTGATGAAGACGTCGCGCACGCCGCGCTGCTCGACGCAGGCGGCAACGTCGCGCAGCCCGCCGAGCACCCGCTGATGCGCGTCGCTGTCGACGCGCTCGTCGTCGCGGTCCTCGAAGAAGCCGACCAGCTGGGTGCCGCGGTCGTCGGCCAGCGCGTGCGCCACCTTGGCCGCCAGCGGGCCCGCGCCGACGATGACCGCGCTGCGCTGCACCTGCGGCAGCGTCTCGTAGCGTGCCAGAGCCGTGCGGCCGATCGCCACCGCGGCCCACTGCACCAGCGGCGTCGCGACGGCCCAGGCGAGCAGCACCCCGTCCTCGAAGTAGCCCAGGCTGCGCGTGGCGTAGCCGCACAGCCCGAGCACGGCCAGCAGCAGCAGCCAGTTGGCGAGGATGTCGAGCCCGGCGCTCGCGAGGTCGTCGTGGAAGCGGTTGCGACCCGGGAAGGTGAGCGCGAAGGTGATAAGGCACAGCGCCAGCGACGAGCGCAGGATCGGGTCGTCGAACAGACGCGCCACCGCCAGGTAGGTCACGACCGTGAGCGTCGGCTCGAGGAAAGCGGCAACCAGCGAGGTCACCGATGCCGGCGCGCTGTAAAAGGTTCTCTTGACGCTGCGGTTCGGGGTCATGGCGTGCAGGACGCGTAAGGGGCGGCGCGCCACGGTGCATGGCCCGCCAGGGATCTCGTCGAGGGCGCTCGCGCGTCCTGGCGGGCGGTCGAACCGTGCTACCTTCACTGCCGCTCGGCGCCGATTCTTCCTCACCGGCGCACCCCGGCCCCGCGGCCCGGAAAGAGCAAGGGACATGCCCGGCACACTGTCAGAATCCGCGCCACCATGAACCGCCCGCCCCTGCTGCAAGGCGCCGCTGCCGCCCTGATGGAACGCACGACGCTGCTCGTCAACCATGTGCTGGCTGCCGAGCCGGTGGCCACCGATCGTCTGCGCGCCCACGTCGGCAAGCGGCTCGCCGTCGAGCTGCGCGACTGGCCGGCGCTGCTGCCGCCGCTGCCCGAACTGCGCTATGAGGTCACGCCGGCCGGGCTGCTCGAATGGCAGGGCGGCGCCGAGGCGCCGCACGCTCCCTCGCTCACCCTGGTCGTCGACGCCGGCAACCCGGCGCTGCTGGCGCTGCGCGGCCTGGCCGGCGAGCGCCCCCGCGTCGACGTGCAGGGCGACGCCGCCTTCGCCGGCGACGTGAGCTGGCTGATCGACAACCTGCGCTGGGACGTGCGCGACGACCTCGCGCGCTTCGTCGGGCCGGTCGCCGCCGAGGTGCTCGGCCGCACCGGGCGCGTGCTGGCCGACGGCCTGCGCGAGGCGCTGCGGCTGGCATCGAGCCTTGCAGGGCGCCGGCCTCCCGATCCGGGCGCCGGATGAGGCACCTGACGCGCCTGACCGTCATTGCGTTCACGCTCTGGCGCTTCGGGCTCGACGAACTGGCGCTGGCCAGCTTCGGCGGCCGGCGCCTGCGCCGGCTGGCGCGCTTTCTCGCCCTCGGCCGCGATCTCGCGGCGCCGCGCGGCGTGCGGCTGCGCATGGCGCTCGAACGGCTGGGTCCGATCTTCGTCAAGTTCGGCCAGGTGCTGTCGACGCGGCGCGACCTGCTGCCTCCGGACGTCGCCGACGAGCTGGCGCTCCTGCAGGACCGCGTGCCGCCGTTTCCACCGGCGCAAGCGCGCGCGCTGGTCGAGCGCGCGTTCGGCGGGCCGATCGAGACGCTGTTCAGGAGCTTCGAGGCCGAGCCGGTGGCCAGCGCGTCGATCGCGCAGGTGCACTTCGCCACGCTGAACGACGGCCGCGAGGTCGCGGTCAAGGTGCTGCGGCCGGGCATGCTCGACGTGATCGAGGACGACCTCGCCCTGCTGCGCACGCTGGCCCGCGGCGTCGAGCGGACGTTCGCCGACGGCCGGCGGCTGCGTCCGCGCGACGTCGTCGCCGAGTTCGACGTCTATCTGCACGACGAGCTCGACCTGGTGCGCGAGGCGGCCAACGCGGCCCAGCTCCGGCGCAACATGCAGAGCCTGGGTCTGCTGATGGTGCCGGAGATGATCTGGCCGCTGTGCACGCCCGGCGTGATCGTCATGGAGCGCATGTACGGCGTGCCGATCAGCCAGACCGCGCGGCTGCGCGAGGCCGGCGTCGACATCAAGAAGCTGGCGCGCGACGGCGTGACGATCTTCTTCACCCAGGTGTTCCGAGACGGCTTCTTCCACGCCGACATGCACCCGGGCAACATCCAGGTGTCGGTCGACCCGGCCACCTTCGGCCGCTACATCGCGCTCGACTTCGGCATCATGGGCACGCTGACCGAGGTCGACAAGGAATACCTCGCGCAGAACTTCATCGCCTTCTTCCGGCGCGACTACAAGCGCGTCGCCGAGCTGCACGTGGAAAGCGGCTGGGTGCCGCCGGCCACCCGAATCGACGAGCTCGAAGGCGCGATCCGCGCCGTCTGCGAGCCGCACTTCGACCGGCCGCTCAGGGAGATCTCGCTGGCACAGGTGCTGCTGCGGCTGTTCCAGACCTCGCGGCGCTTCAACGTCGCGATCCAGCCGCAACTGGTGCTGCTGCAGAAGACGCTGCTCAACGTCGAGGGGCTGGGCCGCCAGCTCGACCCGGACCTGGACCTGTGGAGCACGGCCAAGCCCTTCCTCGAGCGATGGATGCACGAGCAGGTGGGCTGGGGCGGCTTCGTCGAGCGGCTGCGCGCCGAGGCGCCGCGCTTCACCAAGCTGCTGCCGGAGATCCCGCGACTGCTGCACGACGCGCTGGCGGCGCGCGTCGCGCCGTTCGGCGCCATCCCGCGCGACACCGAGCAGCTGCTCGAGGAGCTGCGCGAAACCAACAAGCTGCTGCGCCGGCTGCTCTACCTCGGGCTGGGCTTCGGCGTCGGCCTGCTGCTGTCGCAGTTGTGGCTGCACTGGCCGCGCGGCTGAATCCGTCAGCGCGCCGAGGGTCGGCCGTTACAATACGCGGTTTGGTTTTCGCCCTGCACCCATGCCGATCTACGCCTACCGCTGCACCACCTGCGGCCACGCGAAGGACGTGCTGCAGAAGGTGTCCGACCCGCGGCTGACCGTCTGCCCGGCCTGCGGCGCGGCCACCTTCGCCAAGCAGCTGACCGCCGCCGGCTTCCAGCTCAAGGGTTCGGGCTGGTACGCGACCGACTTCCGCGACAACGGGCGCAAGCCGGCCGA
>JBLMVT010000490.1:0-6719 GCA_050256835.1 Betaproteobacteria bacterium
GCTGGTGCTGCTCGCGCCCTCGTGGGGCGGGATGATCAACGGCATGATGACGCTGTCGGGTGCCTGGCACAAGCTGCGCGACGACCCGATCCTCAAGTTCCTCATCGTCTCGCTGTCGTTCTACGGCATGAGCACTTTCGAGGGGCCGATGATGTCGATCAAGACGGTCAACGCGCTGTCGCACTACACCGACTGGACGATCGGCCACGTGCACTCGGGTGCGCTGGGCTGGGTCGGCTTCATCACGATGGGGTCGCTGTACTACCTCATCCCGCGCATGTTCGGCCAGACGAAGATGTACAGCACGCGGCTGATCGAGGTGCACTTCTGGATCGCCACCATTGGCGTCGTGCTCTACATCGCCTCGATGTGGATCGCCGGCGTCATGCAGGGGCTGATGTGGCGTTCGGTCAACCCCGACGGCACGCTCGTCTACAGCTTCGTCGAAAGCGTCAAGGCGACTTGGCCGTTCTACGTCGTGCGCTTCTCCGGCGGCCTGCTCTACCTCGGCGGCATGCTGCTGATGGCCTGGAACGTCGCCAAGACCGTTGCCCAAGGTCGCCCGCAGCCAGCAATCATCCCGTTGGCCGCGGCGCGCGCCTGAAGCGAGGTCCCTCTCCATGAGCAACACCACCCACTCCGCGAGCGGCGGCTTCTCGCACGAGAAGATCGAGACGACCAACTGGCTGCTGATCGTGCTGATCCTGCTGGTCGTGGCGGTCGGCGGCCTGGTCGAGATCGTGCCGCTGTTCTTCCAGCGCTCGACGACCGAGCCGGTGCCCGGGCTCAAGCCGTACACCGCGCTGCAGCTCGCCGGCCGCGACATCTACATCCGCGAGGGCTGCTACAACTGCCACTCCCAGATGATCCGGCCGTTCCGCGCCGAGACGCTGCGCTACGGCCACTACTCGACGGCCGGCGAGTTCGTCTACGACCATCCGTTCCAGTGGGGCAGCAAGCGCACCGGCCCGGACCTGCAGCGCGTGGGCGGCAAGTACAGCGACGAGTGGCATCGCATCCACCTGCTCAACCCGCGCGACGTCGTGCCCGAGTCGAACATGCCGGCCTATCCCTGGCTGGCGACGCAGAAGGTCGACCCGACCGAGATGGCCCCGAAGATGCGCGGCTTGCGCCGTGTCGGCGTGCCCTACTCGGACGCCGACATCGCCAAGGCGGCCGAGGAGGTGCAGGGCAAGACCGACCTCGAGGCGGTGATCGCGTACCTGCAGGTGCTCGGCACCGCGCTGAAGTGAGGAGCGCGAGCGAATGGACGTGAACGACATGAGGATCGCGGTGACCGTGCTGTCGCTGGTCGCCTTCCTGGGGATCGTGGTGTGGGCGACGGCGCGGCGCAACCTCGCGCGCTTCGAGGAGGCGGCGCGGCTGCCGTTCAGCGGGGAGAGCGCCGATGAGTGACTTCTTCTCCAGCGGCTGGTCGTGGTACGTCGCGTCGCTCACGCTGCTCGGCCTGCTGGGCTGCCTGTGGCTGCTCTACATCGCCAGCCGGCGCACCGTGATGGCCGAGGACAACAGCACCGGACACGTCTTCGACGAGGACCTGGTCGAGATGAACAACCCGCTGCCGCGCTGGTGGATGGGGCTGTTCATCCTCACGGTCGTGTTCGCCCTCGGCTACCTGCTGCTGTACCCGGGGCTCGGCAGCCTGGCCGGGCGGCTCGGCTGGACCAGCCGCGGCCAGTACGAGGCCGAGCAGGCCAGGGCGCGCACGGCGATGGCACCGGTCTACGCGAAGTTCGCGACCATGCCGGGGTCGGCGCTGGCGAAGGACCCGCAGGCGATGGCCATCGGGGAGCGACTGTTCATCAACAACTGCGCCGCCTGCCACGGCTCGGACGCGCGCGGCAGCAAGGGCTTTCCCGATCTGACGCAACCGGTCGCCTCGCGGCTGGCGACCGATTCGTTCGAGTCCGTGGAAGCGACGATCACCAACGGCCGGCAGGGCGCGATGCCGCCGATGGCCGCGGCGGTCGGCAGCAGCGAGGACGTGCGCAACGTCGCCAACTACGTGCTCAGCCTGTCGGGCAGCCCGCACAACGACATCGCGGCGCAGCTCGGCAAGCCGAAGTTCGCCGTCTGCGCGGCCTGCCACGGCGCCGACGGCAAGGGCAACAAGGCGCTCGGCGCGCCCAACCTGACCGACAAGGTCTGGCTGCACGGCTGGGGCGAGGAAGCGGTCACCGCGATGATCGTCAACGGGAAGACCAATGTCATGCCGGCGCAAGGCGGGCGCCTGTCGGCCGAGCAGATCCACGTGCTCGCCGCCTACGTGTGGAACCTGTCGCAGTCGTCGTCGGCGCTGGCCGAGAAGTGAATCCGCGAAGTCGTCGATGGGTCCCCTGAAGGCGCGCCGCGTCGTTCCTATCGCCGCGTCCGCGAACGAGGGCGCGGCCAAGCCGGCCACCGTCTCGCTCTACCAGAGCGAGAAGAAGATCTACCCGCGCGCGGTCAGCGGCTGGTTTGCCGGCTGGCGCTGGGCGCTGGTCTGGTTCACGCAGCTGCTGTTCTACGGCCTCGCCTGGCTGCCGTGGAACGGGCGCCAGGCGGTGCTGTTCGACCTGTCGGTGCGGCGCTTCTACATCTTCGACCTCGTCCTGTATCCGCAGGACTTCATCTACCTCGCGGCGCTGCTGATCGTCTCGGCGTACGCGCTGTTCCTGTTCACCGCCGTTGCCGGACGGCTGTGGTGCGGCTTCGCCTGCCCGCAGACCGTCTACACCGAGATCTTCATGTGGGTCGAGCGGCGCATCGAGGGCGACCGCGTCGCCCGCATGCGGCTCGATGCCGGCGGCCGCTCCGCCGAATGGTGGCTGCGCAAGGGCGCCAAGCACCTGGCGTGGGCGGCGATCGGACTGTGGACCGGCTTCACCTTCGTCGGCTACTTCACGCCGATCCGCACGCTGGCGGCCGAGGCGATGACGCTGTCGTTCGGCCCGTGGGAATGGTTCTGGGTGCTGTTCTACGGCTTTGCGACCTATGGCAACGCGGGCTTCATGCGCGAGCAGGTGTGCAAGTACATGTGCCCGTACGCGCGCTTCCAGAGCGCGATGTTCGACCGCGACACGCTCGTCATCGGCTACGACACGGCGCGCGGCGAGCCGCGCGGCTCGCGGCCAAAGTCGCTGCCGCACGACGCGCTGGCCGCCGCCGGCAAGGGCGACTGCGTCGACTGCACGCTGTGCGTGCAGGTCTGCCCGACCGGCATCGACATCCGCAAGGGGCTGCAGTACGAGTGCATCGGCTGCGCGGCGTGCATCGACGTCTGCGACGACGTGATGGACAGGATGAACTACCCGCGCGGGCTGATCCGCTACGCCACCGAGAACGGCATGGCGCAGGGCTGGACGCGCGCGCAGATGTGGCGTCGCGTGCTGCGCCCGCGGGTGCTGATCTACACCGCCATCCTGGTCGGCATCACGTTCGCGTTCGGCATGAGCCTGGCGCTGCGCAAGCCGTTCCGCGTCGACGTGGTGCGCGACCGCGGCGCGCTGGCGCGCCAGATCGAGGACGGCCGCATCGAGAACGTCTACCGCCTGCAGGTGATGAACTCGACCGAGGCGGTGCAGCGCTACCGCATCGAGGTGAAGGACCTGCCCGGGGGCGCGGTCACCTCGAAGCCCGAGTTCGAACTCGGCCCGACGCAGGAACGATGGATCGCCGTCAACGTGCAGGTGCCCCTCGAGTCGGCGCGCCGGCTCGGCGGCGGCGCCCACCCGATGCACTTCGAGATCGAGCGGCTGGCGTCGCCCGAGGGCGGCAAGGTCGAGGTGGTCGAGAAATCGACGTTCGTGGTGCCGCGCGACGTGGCAGGAGGCCCGAAATGAGCGAGACGAACGACCCCGCGCAGGCAGCGACGCCGTGGTGGCGTGTGCCGACGGTGTGGATGGTGCTGGCCGGGCCGATTGCGGTCGTCGTGGCGAGCTGTGTCACCGCGGTCATCGCCTGGCGCCACATCGATCCGGTGATCACCGAGACACCCGCCGGCACCCTGCGCGCCGCCGACGAGGTGGCCGCTCCCGCCGACCCGAAGGATCCGCTGGCGCCGGCGCTTCGCGCGCGCAACCACGCCGCGCTGCCGCGCCGCTGATGCCCGGGGCTGGTCGTGACACAGCGCGCGCTGAACATCCTCTGGCCGGCCTTTCTGATGGCCGGCGTGCTGGAGACGCTGGTCTTCGTCGTCGTCGACCCACTCGAACTGCACTGGTTCCGCGGGCCGGCGCTCGACTGGTCGGCCGAGGCGATCTACTCGGTGACCTTCCTGATCTTCTGGCTCGTCATCGCCGCTTCGGGGGCGATCAGCGCACTGCTCGGCGCGCGCCCCGACGAGCCGATCTGACGCGGGTCCGCCCTAAAGCCGCGGCCCGACCAGCCGGCGCAGGGCAGCCTCGTCGAGGATGCGGATATGGCGCTTGTCGACGTCGAGCATGCCTTCGTCGTGCAGGCGCGAGAACACCCGGCTCACCGTCTCCAGCTTGAGGCCGAGGTAGCTGCCGATCTCCTCGCGGCGCGCGCGCAGGATGAACGCCGACGACGAAAAGCCGCGCGCGCGCAGCCGCTGCGACAGGTTCAGCAGGAAGTGGGCGACGCGCTCCTCGGCGCGCATGCTGCCCAGCAGCAGCATCACGCCCTGGTCGCGCACGATCTCGCGGCTCATGATGCGGTGCACCTGGTGCTGCAGATCGACCGAATCGCGCGACAGCGCCTCCAGTGCGGCGAACGGGATGACGCAGACGCGCGAGTCCTCCAGCGCGATGGCGTCGCAGGCGTGGCGGTCGTTGCCGATGCCGTCGAGGCCGAGCAGTTCGCCGGCCATCTGGAAGCCGGTCACCTGCTCGCGGCCGTCGCGGCCGACGATGCAGGTCTTGAAGAAGCCCGTGCGCACCGCGTAGATCGCGCGGAACGGCTCGCTGGAGCGGAACAGCGCCTCGCCCTGGGCGACCGGACGGCGCTTGGCGATCACGGCATCGAGCCGTTCGAGATCGGCGTTCGACAGGCCCACCGGCAGGCACAGCTCGCGCAGGTTGCAGCTCGAGCAGGCGACGGAGGCGTCGGCACGCACCGGTTCGGCGCTGCTGAGGGCGGTCGGAAGGTCGAAAGGCGTGGCGGACATGGTGTCGCTGACGGCAGTCAAGCGCGATGGATTCTGAATGCTGCGGCGCGGCAGCGGTTGACACAGGTCAAGCCTGCAACCGGCGCTACCGGCACAGTAACATGCATCATGAATATGGATTCGAGCGTGCCGCCTCCGGCGCTGACGGAGGAATTGCTGACCCGGCTGGACATCCCCGGCCCGCGGTATACCTCCTACCCGACGTCCGACCGCTTCGTCGAGGCCTTCACCGCCGAGCATTATCGCCAGGCGCTGGCGCTGCGCGCCGAGGGCGCACGCGCTTCGCAGCCGCTGTCGGTGTACGTGCACATCCCGTTCTGCGAATCGCTCTGCTACTACTGCGCCTGCAACAAGGTCATCACGCGACACCACGAGCGCGCGGGCCCCTATCTCGACGCGCTCGAGCACGAGATCGCGCTGCAGACGGCCGAGCTGGGCGAACCGCAGGCCGTGACGCAGCTGCACTTCGGCGGCGGCTCGCCGACCTTCCTGTCCGACGCCGAACTCGCCCGGCTGATGGGCACGCTCGGCCGCGCCTTCCGCATCGCGCCCGACGCCGAGGTCTCGATCGAGGTCGATCCGCGCACGGTGGACGCGGCCCGGCTGGCCGCACTGCGCAAGCTGGGATTCAATCGGCTCAGCTTCGGCGTGCAGGACTTCGACGACGCCGTGCAGCAGGCGGTGCACCGCGTGCAGAGCCGCGAGTCGGTGCAGGCACTGATGCAGGTCGCACGCGGCCTGGGCTACGAGTCGATCAACGTCGACCTGATCTACGGCCTGCCCAAGCAGACGCGCGAGTCGTTCGCGCGCACGGTGTCGCAGGTGGTGGCGCTGCGCCCCGACCGCATCGCGCTGTACGCCTACGCGCACCTGCCGCAGCGCTTCAAGCCGCAGCGGCGCATCCATGCCGAGGACCTGCCGCGCACCGAGGACAAGATCGGCATGCTGTCGCAGGCGATCGCCGGCTTCGTCGCGCACGACTACGTCTACATCGGCATGGACCACTTCGCGCTGCCCGGCGACAGCCTGGCGGTGGCCAAGCGCCAGGGCCGGCTGCACCGCAACTTCCAGGGCTACAGCACCCAGCCCGACTGCGACCTGATCGCGCTCGGCGTGTCGGCGATCGGCAAGGTCGGCGCGACCTACAGCCAGAACGCCAAGACGCTGCCCGAGTACTACGACCTGCTCGAGCAGGGCCAGCTGCCGGTGGTGCGCGGGCTGGCGCTGACGCACGACGACCTGCTGCGCCGCGCCGTGATCATGGCGCTGATGTGCCAGGGCCGGGTCGAGTTCGAATCGATCGAGCTGTCGTACCTGGTCGACATGCGGCAGTACTTCGCCGCCGAGTTCGAGCGCTTGGCCGAGCTGGAGCGGCTGCAGCTCGTCAGCGTCGAGCCGCGCGCGATCCAGGTCACGCCGCTGGGCTGGTACTTCGTGCGCGCCGTCGCCATGGTGTTCGACCGCGCGCTGCAGGCCGACCGGGCGCGCGAGCGCTACTCGCGGATCATCTGATGCTCGACGCGGCGCTCGGCGCCGGCGCGCTGCTGATGGGCCTGACCGGCACGCCGCACTGCCTGGCGATGTGCGCGCC
>JBLMVT010000491.1:0-4449 GCA_050256835.1 Betaproteobacteria bacterium
AGGCCTTGAAGATGTGGTCGCTCTGGTGCGCGGCGGTGCTGCTCTTGGCGATGTGGTCGTCGCCGGCGATCGCGATCACGCCGCCGTGCTTCGCGGTGCCGGCCATGTTGGCGTGCTTGAACACGTCGGAGCAGCGGTCGACGCCCGGGCCCTTGCCGTACCAGATGCCGAACACGCCGTCGTACTTCTTCGACTGCGGATACAGGTCGAGTTGCTGCGTGCCCCAGATCGCGGTGGCGGCCAGTTCCTCGTTGACGCCGGGCTGGAATACGACATGGTTGGCGGCCAGGTGCTTCTTCGCGGCCCACAGTGCCTGGTCGTAGCCGCCGAGCGGCGAGCCGCGGTACCCGCTGACGAAGCCGGCGGTGTTCAGCCCGGCCAGCGCGTCGCGCCGGCGCTGCAGCATCGGCAGCCGCACCAGCGCCTGCACGCCGCTCATGAAGGCGCGGCCCGATTCGAGCGCGTACTTGTCGTCGAGCGTCGCCGCCTCGAGCGCCTTGCGGATCGATTCGGGCAGGGGGGCATTCATGCGGCGGGGCTCCTCGCTGGCGATCGGGGCAGTGTAGGACGCACGGCGCGCGAAGGGGTTTCGTTGTCTGCCGCGGCGGACGGCGGCGCAGCAATAATCTTGCGTGCCGGAGGAGATCGGAGAAACACATGTCGCTCAGCTCGCGAAAGCCGGGGAAAACCACGAGCGCCGCGTCGGCGCACGGGCCCGACCTCGACCGCTACGACGCTGCCATCCTGCGCGAGCTGCAGAAGGACGCGCGGCTGTCGAACGCCGAGCTGGCCGCGCGCATCGGCCTGTCGGCGGCGCCGACCTGGCGGCGCGTCAAGTGGCTCGAGGAGCAGCGCTTCATCACCGGCTACCGCGCCGAGCTGGACCGCCGCAAGCTCGGGCTGGGCGTGCTCGCCTTCGTGCGCGTCGACGCCGACCGCAACACCGGCAGCGCGACGCGCGGGCTGGAGGACGCGATCCGCAGGCTGCCCGAGGTCGTGGCCTGCCACTACATCTCGGGCACCGGGACCTTCGAGCTGCAGGTGCTGTGCACCGACCTCGACGCCTTCTCGCGCTTCGCCACCGAGACGCTGCTCGAGCTGCCGCACGTGAAGGACATCCACACGCGCTTCTCGCTCGGCGAGGTGAAGGCGGGCGGGGCGCTGCCGCTGGGGCACCTGCGGGCGGCCGGGCGATGACTGCGCAGGATCGTTGCGATCCGTCCGGCCGCCTGCCGCCGCGCCACCTGCTGCTCGCGCTGGCCGTCGTCGCCGTCTGGGGCAGCAACTTCGTCGTCATCAAGCTCGCGCTCGCCCACCTGCCGCCGCTGGCGTTCGCGACGCTGCGTTTCGCCTTCGCACTGGTGCCGGCGGTGTTCCTGCTGCCGCGTCCGCGCGCCTCGTGGGCTAACCTCGCGGCCTACGGCGTGCTGATCGGCGCAGGCCAGTTCGGCCTGCTGTACCTCGCGATGCGACACGACATCGCGCCTGGGCTGGCCTCGCTGGTGATCCAGGTGCAGGTGTTCTTCACCGTCGGCCTGTCGATGGCGCTGACGCACGAGCGCGTGCGGCGTTTCCAGTGGCTGGCGCTGGCGCTCGCGGTGGCGGGCATCGTGCTGATCGGCGCGCACACCGATGCTTCGGCGGCGCAAGGCGGCACGACCACCGGGCTCGGCCTCGCGCTGATCCTGCTCGCCGCACTGGCCTGGGCCGGCGGCAACACCGTGAGCCGCGCGGCCGGGCGCGTCGACGCGCTCGCCTACGTGGTGTGGTCGAGCCTGTTCTCGGTGCTGCCGCTGGCGGCGCTGTCGCTCGCCTTCGAGGGCTGGCCGGCCGTGCGCGCCGGGCTGGCCGCCGCCGACCTCGGCACCTGGGCGGCGGTGCTGTGGCAGTCGGCCGGCAACACGCTGTTCGGCTACGCCGCCTGGGGCTGGCTGCTCTCGCGCCACCCGGCCGCGACGGTCGCGCCGATGGCACTGCTGGTGCCGGTGTTCGGCATGGCGGCGTCGTGGCTCTGGCTCGGCGAGCCGCTGCCGCCGTGGAAGCTGTCCGCCGCGTCGCTGGTGATCGGCGGGCTGGCGCTCAACCTGCTTTGGCCGCGCTGGGTCAGCCGCCGCGCTGCCAGCGTCCGCCGTCCATGCGCCAGCCGTTGCCCTGCGGCACCCAGCGGTGCGGCACCCAGTGGTAGCCCGGGCGCGGCGCCGACCAGTAGCCCGGCGACCACGCGTAGCGGGCCCCGCCCCAGCGCCAGTAGCCGCTGATCCAGATCCAGCCGGGCGAGGGCGCGACGCCGTAGACCTCGACCTGCGGCGCCGGCGGCGCGACGGTGACCACCTCGCCGCCGTAGCCGTACGGCTGGGCCGGCGCGACGATGCAGCCCGGCAGTGCGGCGAGCGCGGACAACGCGGCGGCGGCAGCTGCGGCGCGCAACGGGATTCGAGCAAGGCGCATGGCGCCCTCCTGTGCGAAGGTGATGCCTGCGTAACGGTTCGCGCCGCACCGGCGAGGACGCCGCCGCGCCGGCTTTGCCCGGCCTTTACGCGGGCTTCACAAACGGCCCGTGCATCAGCGCCGCGGCACCAGCACCCACAGGCGCAGCGACTGCTTCATGCGGCCGGCGCGGTCCTCGGCGCCGTCGCCCCAGCCCCAGAAGTAGTCGGCGCGCACCGCGCCGGTGATGGCGCTGCCGGCGTCCTGCGCGACCACCAGCCGCTGCAGCGGCCGGGCCGGCGGCGGCGCCGGCGACCACGGCTGCGGCTCGGTGGTGTCGAGCCAGACCGGCGTGCCGAGCGGAATCGCGTTGCGGTCGACCGCGATCGAGCGGCCGGGCGTCAGCGGCACGCCCTGCGCGCCGACCGGCCCGGCGGCCGGGTCGGGCAGCGGCTCCTCGCGGAAGAAGACGTAGCGCGGGTTGGCGGCGAGCATCTCGGCCATGCGGCCCGGGTTGGCGCGCGCCCAGGCCTTGATCGCCGGCCATGACGCCTGCTCGAGCGTGAGGGCGCCGCGCTCGACCAGCCAGCGGCCGACCGACTGGTACGGCTGGTCGTTGTGGCCGGCGAAGGCGGCGCGCACGAGCCGGCGGCGGCCGTCGGGCTCGGCGACGGCGAGCCTTCCCGAGCCCTGCACCTGCAGCAGCAGGGCGTCGAGCGGGTCGGCGACGTAGGCGATCTCGCGCCCGCGCAGCGCGGCGCGGGCGGCGCCGTCGGACTCGATCTGCGCGCGCGTGAACCACGGCCGGCGCATGCCGAGGTCGGCCGGAGGCGCGTACAGCGGAACGCGGAAACGCCCGCTCGGCAGCCGGCTGGCCTCGACGAGCGGCTCGAAGTAGCCGGTGGCCAGCCCGGTGTCATTGCCGTCGAGCGACTCCACGCGCCAGGGCTGCAGCGTCGCTTGCAGCCAGGCGCGCACGCTGACCTCCTGCGGCGCGGCGAGGGCGCGCGCCGACGCGCAGGCAGCGACCCAGTCGGGCGCCGGCCGCCCGCAACTCTTCAGCAGCGCCGGCCAGGCGGCGAGCACGCTGTCGTCGCGCCAGCCCGGCAGGTCGGCCCATTGCGCCGGCACCCAGCGCGCGTTGGCGCGCAGCACTGCGGAGGCGGCGCTTGCCGGCGGCGCTTCGGCGACGACGGGCGCGGGGCGCGGCGGCGGCTCGGCGCAGCCGGCGACGAGCGCCACCGATCCTAGAATCGCCCATCCCCTTGCCTGCAACCGCCGCGACCGCGCCATGACGGTGATTCTGCTGGAGGCGCTGCTCGCGCTCGTGCTGCTGCTGTTCATCGTCTGGTGGACGATGTTCGCCGGCCGTCGCAAGGGCGAGCGCCGCGACGACGAGGACGACGCGACGCGCTGATCCGCTTGGCTCAGTGCAGCGCCTGAGCCATCGACAGCTCGAAGCGCTCGATCGGCGCCTCGAACCAGTGCGCATCCTCGGTGATGCAGAAGTAGGTGCCCTGCATGTGGCCGCGCGGCGCGGCGATGCGCGTCCAGCTCGTGTACTCGAACTGCTCGCCGGGCTGCAGCAGCGGCTGGTGGCCGACCACCCCGAGGCCGCGCACCTCCTGCGTCGCGCCCGAGGCGTCGCTGATCGCCCAGTGGCGTGCGATCAGCTGCGCGGCGACGTCGCCGGTGTTGCGGACCGTCACCGTGTAGGCGAAGGCGTAGGTCTGCCGCGTCGGGTTCGACTGGTCGGGCAGGTAGCGCGTGGCGACGGCGCAATCGAACCGGGGCGAGGACATCGCCCCATTCTAGGCACGCTGCGGTCGATCCCTAGAATGGTCGCATGTCCGAGCGCGATCCGTTCATCGCCCCCAGCCTGCTGTCGGCCGACTTCGCCCGCCTGGGCGAGGAGGTGCGCGCGGTGATTGCCGCGGGCGCCGACTGGATCCACTTCGACGTGATGGACAACCATTACGTGCCCAACCTGACCATCGGCCCGATGGTGTGCAAGGCGCTCAA
>JBLMVT010000492.1:0-5142 GCA_050256835.1 Betaproteobacteria bacterium
CTCTGGAACGCCGAGGATCAGCGAGGGCGTCTTGCTGGCCAGCACCAACGCCGCGAAGCCCGACTTCGAGAACAGCAACGTGTTGCCGTCAGCTGTCGAGAACGAGCAGGTGCCGTTGTCGACGAGCTGAGCGGTCGTGCCATCGGGCAGCGTGACCACGAGGGTGGTTGCGTCGAACTGGATTACGCCGTAGAGCTTGCTGTCGCTGGGCACGGCCAACCGGAAAGGACCGCTGCGCAGGCCGTCGCAGGTCGTCGCCACCGGTTCGAGCAGGCGCTTGGCGGCGTCGGTCGATCCGCTTGCGAGCGCCGTGATCAGGTCCTGCAGGGTCAGTGCCTTCGTGGCCAGCGCGGCTTCGAGGGCGTCCAGCCGCTGGTCGAGTGTGCTGCCAACGCTCGCATCGCCGGCGATCGCATCAAGCCCGGAGAGGTCCGCCACCGGCTGCAGCGCCGAGGCGACGGCCGCGCGCGCGGCGTCGAGCGCCGCCTGCGTGACCTTCGCCTGCGCCGTCGCGTCGAAGCTCGAGAACAGTGCGTCGGCATCACCCCCCGCGACGCGCGCAACGAGCAGTTCGGTCAGCGGCGTGAGGTTCGCCGTGATCGACGCGGCTTCACCGGGCCCGACCAGCGAATGCACGACATCACTGCCGGCGGTGGTGCGCAGCGCGCACGGGCGCGCAGCGTCGGTAAGCGTCACGCTGAAGCGGCCATCGGCGCCCGAAGTGGCGGTGCCGCTGCCACGGGCGCAGACAATGCCGACGTTGGCGCCAGCAACGGCCGCGCCGGTGGCGACCGTGCCGCTGACGCTGAAGGTGCTGCCCCCGCCACCGCCCCCACCTCCACCTCCTCCGCAAGCGGCCAGAGCCAAGGTCAAGCCGAGCGCGGCACGCGTCGGATACCGCGTGGATTCGATCGTCTTCATGTCGCCACCTCCAAGTCGAGGGCTTTGCCCGCTGCACGCGTTTCGACGCGTGGCGTTTCCCCCATGCCCGCAAACCTAGACGCCGAGCGTTAGGCAAACGCTAGCGAGACGTCCTGCGGCGCGAAGGCGACGCCGCTCGGACGGTCGAGACCGGTCGCGCGTCCACGGATGGTGCGCACGCTGGCAAGGCCGAGCACCGGCGCGACGCCGGAGGTGCCGATGAGGTGCACGGCGTTGCCAGCGAAATCGGCGACCGCCAGCACCGGCGGCGCCACGCCGGTCCCGATCGCGACGCCGCCCGCGGCCTGCAGTGGCAGACGCGCCGAGCGCCCGAAGACCGCCACGGGACGGGCGTCGGATGGAGCCTCGGGCGGGTAGAGGCACAGGCAGGCCCCGCTCACGAGCAGCAGCCCCGGCGCGGAGGCGAGTCCGCGCGCGCTGCCGACCGCGGGGGTGAAGGTGCGCAGCGGGGTCGGTGCGCCCCTCGCGTCGGCCGCGTAGACCGCGACGACGCCGCCAAAGCCGTTGGCGACGAGCAGCATGCCGCGCGCGTCGATGGCCAGGCCCACCGGATAGGCGAGGCCCGTCGCCGGGCCGCGGATCACGGCCTCGCCGCACGTCTCGCCGGGCGCGAAGCGCAGGACGGACGCGACGCGATCAACGGCGGCCGCGCAGGCGACGAAGACCGCATCCGCGGGCGCGACGGCGACCGCCTGTGCCGAGCAGAAGCCGGGTACGCGCAGGCAGCGCAGCGGCGGCGCATCGCCCTCGGCATCGGCCGCATGGACCGTCACCCCAGCGCCCGGTGCTCGATTGGCGACGTGCAGACGCCCCGCCGCGTCGAGCGCCAACCCGATCGGCTGCGCCAGCCCGGTGCGCGGCCCGCGGAGCGTGCGCAGCGGCACCGCGTCGCCCTCGGCCTGCGGCGCATACACCGTCACGCTGTCGGCGTTGAAGTTGCAGACGTAGATCGACACGCCCGAGGCTAGGCGTCGGGCGTTAGGCAAACGCTAGCTTTGCGGTTCTTGCAGCGCGAGCGCGACCGCGTCGGCCAACGCCATCTGCTCGCCCGCGTCCCACAGCACGGCGCAGCGCGCCGCCCCCAGGCGCTGCTCGCCGCTCGCCCGCACGCTGTCGCAACTCGCAAGGTCGTCGGTCGATAGCACACCGATGTGGCGCACCCAGAAGCGCGCGGCAAACGCCTTCAGGCGCAGCGCTGGCTCGATGGCACCGAGCGCGGCCAGCGGCTGCGGCAGGTTCCACAGCGCCATCGCGAGCCAGAGGTGCGCATGGCCCTGCCACGCCAGGCCCAGGCAGCGACGCCCGGCCGCGAGCGCCGCGCCCCACTGTGCCCGGCCGCTCTCGAGAAAGCCGCGCATGTTGGCGAGCACCATCAGGTCGACCGTCGCGCCGGCGGCGCCGAAGTGCGCCTCGCAGGCATCGAGCAGCGGCTCGGCCGGGGCGAACTGCTCGACGGCGATCAGGCAGCCCGCGCGCGCGAGCAGCGCGCGGTACGCCCACGTGGCCTCGCCCGCGCGCCTATAGAGTGCCTCGGCTTGCGCGAACAGCTCGGCGGCTTGGCCCTGGTCGGCGTCGGCCGCCCCGTGGCGCTGCACGATCGTTGCCCACGCGCGCAAGGCGTCGGCCTCGAGGCGCGGCAGGCTCCCAGCACGAGCCAGCGCCAGCGCCTCGTCGAGCATCGCGAGCACCGCCTCGGGACGCTGTTCGCGCTCCCACTCGATGCGCGCGCGCGTGACTAGCGTCGCGCCACGCACGCGCGGATCGCCGCCGGCGCAACGCAGCGCGCGACCGACGTAATCGCCTGCCCGCCCGCTGTCGCCGGCCTGAAACGCCATCGCCGCGAGCAGCTCGAGGGCGTCGGCGAGCTGTGCGTCGTCTCCCGTGCAGCGCGCCTGGGCTTCGTGCAGCAGCCGCGCCGCAGCGGCAGGCAGGCCACGCGTCTCCCAGTGCGCTCGCAGGGCGAGCGCGATGGCGAGCGCCGTCCGCGGCTCGTCGTCCTCGACCGCGCTCGCCATGGCCTGCTGCAGGTTCGGCAGCTCGACGTCGATGACCGTGGCCGCGCCGGCGCACCGTCGCGCCAGGCCGAGCGCCTGGTCGCGATGGCGCCGGCGCAGCTCCCTCGCGGAAGCGGCGTCGAGGCGCTCGTGCGCGAATTCGCGGATCGTCTCGAGCATCGTGAAGCGCGTCGCGCCCGGGGTGTCGATGTCTGCCCGCAGCAGCGAGTCACCGACGAGCGCATCGAGCTGCAGCGCCGCCTCGGGCGTCGCGCACACCGCCTCCACCGCGGCGACCGTGAAGCCGCCGCGAAACACCGAGAGCGCCGCGAGCAGCCGTTGCTGCGCCGGATCGAGCAGCTGCCAGCTCCAGGCGATCGCCGCCTGCAGCGAGGCATGGCGGCCGTGCCACCGGACGCGCCCTTGGCGCGCCAAGAGCTCGAAGCGCCGCCCGAGCGCCACGCACATCTCGTCGGGCGAATAGCTGCGCACCCGCGAGGCCGCGATCTCGATGGCCAGCGGCAGGCCCTCGAGAGCGCGCGCCAGCCGGATGAGAGCCGGCGCGTTGCGGGCGGTGAGCGCAAAGTCCGGACGCGCGCCACGGGCACGGTCGATGAACAGGGCCAGGCTCGGCGTGCGCGCAGCGGAGCCGGGATCCATGTCCGGCGCGGGCAGCGGCAGCGGCCCGAGGACGATGCCGCGCTCGCCGGCCACGTCGAGCGCGCGACGCGAGGTGACGAGGCAGCGCAGGCGCGGCAGCCGCGCCAGCAGATCAACGACCAGGTCGGCGCCACCGGCACTGACAAGCTGCTCGAAGTTGTCGAGCACCAGCAGCACGTCGCGGTCGGCGAGGAAGGCGGCGAGCTGCGCCAGGCCGTCGCCAGCTGCCGCCTGCATGCGCAGCGCGGCGCGGATGCGCTCGCCAATCTGGCTCGGCTCGCGACACTCGGCGAGCGCGGCGAAGGCGACGGTATCGAACCCGGCGGCGACGCACGCCGCCTCGACCGCCAGCCGCGTCTTGCCGCAGCCGCCCAAGCCGCAGAGCGTCACCAGGCGCGCATCGGCCAGGGCCTCGAGCACCTGGTGCTGCTCGTCCTCGCGCCCGAAGAAGACGCCGACGAACGCCGGCAGATTGCGCACCGGCGCGGCGCGCGTCGCCGGCATCGACGGCAGCGCCGGGGCGGCATCGAGCGCGTAAGGATGCATCGTCGCAACCTCGCTGCCGCGACTGCGCGCCGTGTCGGCGAGCGAGGCCAGGCGCAGGCGCTCGTTGTCGATCCAGTCGTCGTAGAAGCCGGGCAGCAGCTCGCCGCGATAGTCGTCGAGCGCGCGCGCCAGCTCGCCGTGGCGCAGGTGGCGCTCGAAGCGTTCGACGTCGCTGTCGAGCACCCCTTCGTGCACGCTGATGGAGTGCCGGTCGGCAACGAGCACCGATCCGGGCACGTCGCCGGGCGGCTCGAGCAGCCTTCGCAGCGTCGACAGCGCCTGGCGCAGTCGGTTGCGCCCGACCTCGACGTCGACGCCGGGCCACAGCCGTTCGATCAGTTCCTCGCGTGCATGGCGGCGGCGCGGCTCCAGCGCCAGGCGGGCCAGCAGCATCGCCACCGCGCGGCTAGGGAAATGCGCCAGCACCGTCGCATCGCGGGTCGCTCGCAGGCCACCGAGCAACTGGACCTGCCAGATGGCGTCCGGCCTGACCTGTTCGGCGCCCTGCCTCGATGCTTCTGGCTCGCGCATGGCGTCCCCACCGAAAAGCGCGTGCGGCGATCGTACTCCCGCCCGCAACCCCCGCTGAACTGGTCAACACGTCAACCTCTCCGGCTCCGTGCGGATCACCTCCGCCGCCGCGCCAACGCGTAGCGGAGGGCATCATCCGGCGAGCGACAGGGCGCCTTTCGGCCGCTCGGAGAGGCCTTGCCAGCCGAGATCAGTGAAGAAGCCGAAGCCAGCAGGACCAGCCCCATCGCGCCAAGCAGGAAGACGATGCTGACGGCGCTCCAGACCGGGCTGCTTGCCATCGGCACGCTGCCGACCAGCGGCTCGCCGCTGTCATCCTGAGCCGAGCGAGAATCCCGGCACTCCATGACCGCGCTCGAACCATGAGTGCCGACCTCGTCTTCCTGCTCGACGTCGACAACACGCTGCTCGACAACGACCGAATCATCGCCGAACTGCGCCTGCATCTCGAGCGCGAGTTCGGCGTCGC
>JBLMVT010000493.1:0-7475 GCA_050256835.1 Betaproteobacteria bacterium
AGCCTGGCCTATCTCGCCGAGGTACAGCCGGTGCGCCCCGGCGAGACGATGCTGCACCCCGCGCCGCTGTCGCACGGCAGTGGCCTGTACCACCTGCCGTACGTGCTGCAGGGCGCGCTCAACGTGGTGCCGCGCTCGGGCGGCTTCGATGCCGCCGAGGTGTTGGCGCTCGCCGCGCACTGGCGCAACGCCTCGTTCTTCGCCGCGCCGACGATGGTGCGCCGGCTGGTCGACCAGGCGAAGGCGGCCGGCGCCCGGCCCGAGGGCTTGGCGACCATCGTCTACGGCGGCGGGCCGATGTACCTGGCCGACATCGAGGAGGCGCTCGCCGTGGTGGGGCCGCATTTCGCGCAGATCTACGGCCAGGGCGAGAGCCCGATGACGATCACTGTACTGCCGCGCCACGTGATCGACGATCGCAGCCACCCGCGCTGGCGCGAGCGGCTCGCCTCGGTCGGCCACGCGCAGCCGATGGTCGAGCTGTCGATCCGCGCGGCCGACGGCACGGTACTGCCGGCCGGCGCGACCGGCGAGGTCTGCGTGCGCGGCGACGTCGTGATGGAAGGCTACTGGCAGCAGCCCGAGGCGAGCGCGGCGGCGATCCGCGACGGCTGGCTGTGGACCGGCGACGTCGGCCGGCTCGACGCCGAGGGCTTCCTCACCCTGCTCGATCGCAGCAAGGACCTGATCATCAGCGGCGGCGCCAACATCTACCCGCGCGAGGTCGAGGAGGCGCTGCTCGCGCACCCGGCGGTGCACGAGGCCGCCGTGATCGGCCGGCCCGACGCCGAGTGGGGCGAGATCGTCGTCGCCTACGTCGTGCTCGACGCGCCGGCGACCGAGGCCGAGCTCGACGCGCACTGCCTCGCGCGCATCGCACGCTTCAAGCGGCCGAAGGCCTACCGCTTCGTCGATGCCCTGCCGAAGAACCACTACGGCAAGGTGCCGAAGACCGAGCTGCGCGAGATGGACCGGCGCGCGGTCCTCACACCCCCGCCAGCGCCCGATCCAGATCGGCGATGAGGTCGTCCGGGTCCTCGACGCCGACCGACAGGCGGATCAGCGCCGGCGTGATCGAGAAGCGCCTGAGCTGCTCGGCGCTCATGCCCGAGTGCGTCATCGACGCCGGGTGGGAGGCCAGCGTCTCGGTGCCGCCGAGGCTGACCGCGAGCTTGATCACCTCGAGCCGGTCGAGCAGCGCGAACGCGCCGGCCTCGCCGCCCTCGACCTCGAACGAGAAGGTCGAGCCTGCGCAGCGGTTCTGTCGCTCGTGCAGCGGCCGGTCGGGGTGGCCGGCGGGCAGGAAGTCGAGGTACCAGACGTTCTCGATCTTCGGGTGGTCGCGCAGGAAGCCGGCGACGCGGCGCGCGCCTTCGGCGGCGGCGTGCATGCGCAGCTTCAGCGTCTCCAGCGAGCGCAGCAGCAGCCACGCGGTGTGCGGGTCGCACATCGTGCCGAGCGTCGAGCGCATGCGCCGCACCGGCGCGAGCATCGCCTTGGCCCCGCTCGCGCCGCCGGCGATCAGGTCGGAATGGCCGCCGACGTACTTGGTGAGCGAGGTGACCACGAGGTCGGCGCCGTGCGCCAGCGGCGTGCAGAAGATCGGGCCGAGCATGGTGTTGTCGACGATCACCGGCGGTCGCTTGCCGTCGGTGGCGAGCGCCTCGGCGATGCGTCGTGCTTCCGCGATGTCGACCAGCCCGTTGGTCGGATTGGCCGGCGTCTCGAGGTAGATCGCCGCGACGCGGCCGAGCGCGCGCGCCGCGTCGGCCGCCGCGCGCATCGCCGCCGTGCCGCCCTCGACCTCGAAGCCCACCTGCCTGACGCCGAACTCGGGCAGGATCGACTGCATCAGCGTCTCGGTGCCGCCGTAGATCGGCTGGCTCTGCAGCACGACGTCGCCGGGGCGAAGGTACGCCCACAGCGTGGTCGAGATCGCTGCCATGCCCGAGGCGAAGGCCAGGCTCGCCTCGGCGCCGTCCCAGATCGCCAGCCGGTCCTCGAGCACCTCGAGGTTGGGGTTGTTGAAGCGCGAGTAGACGAGCCCCGGCTCCTCGTCGGGCCCGAGCTTGCGACGGCCCTGCATGGTCGCGAAGAAGCGCTTGCCGTCCTCGGCCGAGCGGAACACGAAGGTCGAGGTCTGGAACTGCGGCGGCTTGAGCGACCCCTCGGACAGCATCGGGTCGTAGCCGAAGCCCATCATCAGCGTCTCGGGCGCCAGCGCGCGTTCGCCCAGGGTGCGCTTGCGCCAGCGTCGCTCGGTCATGCCGTTCTCCGCGTCGTCGTGATCGGCCGATCATCGGCCGCGGCGCGACCGAAGGCAACGCCGGGCGCGGGCTACGCCTGCAGCTGACGCTGGAATACCAGCCCGGCGTGCTCGCGCATCGCGTGGAAGCGGATCTTCGGCCAGTTCGACTCGATCGCACGCAGCTCGGGCGCGTACTCGACCAGCAGCGTCGGCGCGCCGACGGCGTCGTAGGCGACGCGGTGGGCGTTGCCGTCGATGAAGCGCTTCAGCTCGGCTTCGTCGTCGGCCGTGACCCAGCGCGCAATCGCGTACTTCGCCGGCGCGATGCGCGCCTTCACGCCGTACTCGTGCTCGAGCCGGTGCGCGACGACCTCGAACTGCAGCTGGCCGACAGCGCCCAGCAGCAGCACGCCGCCCGCCACCGGCCGGAACACCTGGATCGCGCCTTCCTCGCCGAGCTGCGTCAACCCGGCCTTCAGCTGCTTGGTCTTCAGCGGGTCGGCGACCTCGACCGTGCGGAACATCTCGGGGGCGAAGAACGGCAGCCCGGTGAACTGCAGCGGCTCGCCCTCGGTCAGCGTGTCGCCGAGCTGCAGCACGCCGTGGTTGGGGATGCCGATGATGTCGCCGGCGTAGGCCTCGTCGAGCAGCTCGCGGCGCTGGCTCAGGAAGCTCACCACCGTGTTCGGCCGCAGCTCCTTGCCCGAGCGCGTCACCTTGAGCCGCATGCCGCGCTCGAAGTGCCCCGAGGCCATGCGCACGAAGGCGATGCGGTCGCGATGCGCCGGATCCATGTTGGCCTGAATCTTGAAGACGACGCCGCTGAACTTCGTCTCGTCGGGCTGCACGACGCGCTGCAGCGCCGGCTTGGGGCCCGGCGGCGGGGCCAGGTCGACCAGCGCGTCGAGCACCTCGCGCACGCCGAAGTTGTTGATCGCCGAGCCGAAGAACATCGGCGTCTGGTGGCCGGCGAGGAACTGCTGCTCGTCGAAGGCGGGCGCAGCCTCGCGCACGAGGTCGATGTCGTGCTTGGCGTGCGTCCATTCGGCGCCGAAGCGCTCCGCGTAGGCCGGGTTGTCGAGGCCCTCGATCACCTCGGTGTTGCCGCCGCGCCGGTCCTCGCCGGGCGCGAACACGCGCATGCGCTGCTCGCGCAGGTCCATCACGCCGTGGAAGGTCTTGCCCATGCCGACCGGC
The DNA here is from genome assembly GCA_050256835.1 of Betaproteobacteria bacterium. Lineage (GTDB taxonomy): Bacteria > Pseudomonadota > Gammaproteobacteria > Burkholderiales > Burkholderiaceae_C > JAMHWF01. Next base: position 3,446 of record JBLMVT010000493.1, read on the forward strand.
CAGGTGAAGGGCACGACACTCATGCCCAGCTCGCGCTCGATCTCGTCCATCAGCGCCAGCGGCTCCTTCACCTCGCGGTCCATCTTGTTGACGAAGGTGAGGATCGGCGTGTTGCGCGCGCGGCAGACCTGCAGCAGCCGGCGCGTCTGCGGCTCGACGCCGTTGGCCGCGTCGATCACCATCAGCGCGGCGTCGACCGCGGTCAGCACGCGGTAGGTGTCCTCGCTGAAGTCCTGGTGGCCGGGCGTGTCGAGCAGGTTGACGACGCAGTCGCGGTACTCCATCTGCATCACCGAGCTGGCCACCGAGATGCCGCGCTGCTTCTCGATCTCCATCCAGTCGCTGGTCGCGTGGCGGCTCGCCTTGCGCGCCTTCACCGAGCCGGCGATCTGGATCGCGCCGGAGAACAGCAGCAGCTTCTCGGTCAGCGTGGTCTTGCCGGCGTCGGGGTGCGAAATGATGGCGAAGGTGCGGCGGCGGCGCACCTGGGTCGGGATGTCGGCGGGCATGGGGAACAGGCGGGCCGGGCGGTCGGTGCCGGCGCGCGCTCAGGGAGTCGGTGCGCGATTATCCGGCCTCGGGGACGAACGGCGCGACGACGCCGAGCGTGCGCTCGACCCAGGCGTCCTTGTCGCCGGCCGGCGCCGCCTGGCGCAGCACCTGGCGGGCCGCCTCCGGCCCCGCACCGCGCAGCATCAGCCAGCTGGCGAGGTAGATCGAGGCCAGGCACCCGCCGGCCGTGGCGACCGGCCCGCGCGCATAGAACGGCTCGTCGACCACGCGCACGCCCGATTCGACCAGCCAGGGCCGGGTGGCGGCGTCGGCGCAGGCGGGCATGTCGGCCAGCAGCCCGAGGCGCGCCAGCAGCAGCGCGCCGGCGCACTGCGCGCCGATCGACTGGCGCAGCGGGTCGAGCTGCAGCCGGTCGGGCAGCGCGCTGCTCTCGGCGACCGCGCGCGTGTAGAGGCCGCCGCCGAACAGCACCGCGTCGGCCTCGTTGGCGAACTCGAGCGGCCGCTGCGCCTGCACCGTCACGCCGCCGGCCGACGTCACCTGCGCCGCGGGTGCCGCGATCTCGGCCTTCCAGCCGTGTGCGGCGAGGCGGTTCAGCAGCCCGAAGGCGACGAACGCGTCGAGCTCGTCGAAGCCGTCGAAGGTGACGATGGCGACGCGCACAGCGTCAATCTTCGAGCAGCGACCGCAGCATCCAGGCGGTCTTCTCGTGCACGTCCAGGCGCTGCGTCAGCAGGTCCGCGGTCGGCTGGTCGTCGGCCTTCTCGGCCAGCGGGAAGACGCCGCGGGCGGTGCGCGCGACCGCCTCGTGCCCCTCGACGAGCACGGCCACCATTTCCATCGCCCTGGGCGGCTTCGCCGGCGCGTCGGCGATCGAGCTGAGCTGGCCGAACTGGGCGTACGACCCCGGCGCCGCGTGCCCGAGCGAGCGGATACGCTCGGCGATCGGGTCGACCGCGTTCCACAGCTCGGTGTACTGCTGCATGAACATCGCGTGCAGCGTGTTGAACATCGGGCCGGTGACGTTCCAGTGGAAGTTGTGCGTCGTCAGGTACAGCGTGTAGGTGTCGGCCAGCAGCTTCGACAGGCCCGCGGCGATCGCCGCGCGGTCCTTCTCGCCGATGCCGATGTCGATCGCCATGCGCTGGACGTTCTTGCGCTTCGCCATTGCGTCTTCTCCCAGGTGTTCCGATGTGCTCGGCCACTGTAGCGCAGGGCAGCGGCCGCTCAAGACAGTCGGGTCACCCCCTTCAGCTCGCAGGCGTAGATCGCGTTGCGCAGCGCGGCGATCGCCTCGTAGCGCGTGAAGCTGCGGCGCCAGGCGAGCACGACGCGCCGCGTCGGCACCGGCTTGGCGAACGGCACGTACCTCACGTGCGGCTGCGGCTCGGCCGGCACCGACAGCTGCGGCACGACGGTGATGCCCATGCCCGAGGCGACCATGTGCTTGATCGTCTCCAGCGACGATCCCTCGAAGCTCTTGCGGATGCCCTCGGCGTTGCTGGAAAAGCGCGCGTACTCGGGGCAGACCTCGAGCACGTGGTCGCGAAAGCAGTGGCCGGTGCCCAGCAGCAGCATCGTCTCCTGCTTCAGCTCCTCGGCCGGGATGGCCTTGCGCCGCGCCAGCGGGTGGCCGGCCGGCAGCGCGATCATGAACGGCTCGTCGTACAGCGGCGCGACCGCCAGCCCGGCATCGGGGAACGGCTCGGCCATGATCGCGCAGTCGAGCTCGCCGGTGCGCAGCATCTCGAGCAGCCGCGCGGTGAAGTTCTCCTGCAGCATCAGCGGCATCTGCGGCACGCGCTCGATCGCCTGGCGCACCAGGTCGGGCAGCAGGTACGGCCCGATGGTGTAGATCACTCCTAGCCGCAGCGGGCCGGACAGCGGGTCCTTGCCGCGCTTGGCGATCTCCTTGATCGCCTGCGCCTGCTCGATCACCGACTGCGCCTGGCGCACGATCTCCTCGCCCAGCGGCGTCACCGAGACCTCGGTGGCGCCGCGCTCGAACAGCTTGACGTCCAACTCGTCCTCGAGCTTCTTGATCGCCACCGACAAGGTCGGTTGCGAGACGAAGCAGGCCTCGGCGGCACGGCCGAAGTGGCGTTCGCGGGCGACGGCGACGATGTAGCGCAGTTCGGTCAGGGTCATCGCAGCTTGCTGGTGCCGAGCTCGCACCAGCCAGTGCGCGCAATGCTATCGCCGTTCAGGCCTTGATGAATTCCGCCCGCCCGCCGAGCCAGCGCTCGACGTGCGTGCGCGCCGCCTGCGGATGCGCGTCGAGCAGCCGTGGTGCCACCTCGCGAACGTGCTGCAGCAGCGCGCCGTCCTCGGCGAGATCGGCGAAGCGCAGCAGTGCGTCGCCGCTCTGGCGCGCGCCGAGGAACTCGCCCGGTCCGCGGATCTCGAGGTCGCGGCGCGCGATCTCGAAGCCGTCGGCGGTCTCGGCCATTGCGCGCAGGCGCGCCTTGGCGGTGTCCGACAGCGGCGGTGTGTACAGCAGCACGCACACGCTGGCGGCCGCGCCGCGGCCGACGCGGCCGCGCAGCTGGTGCAGCTGCGCCAGCCCGAAGCGCTCCGCGTGCTCGACGACCATCAGGCTGGCGTTGGGCACGTCGACGCCGACCTCGATCACCGTCGTCGCCACCAGCACCGCCATCTGACCGCCGCCGAACAGCGACATCACCGCCGCCTTCTCGGCCGCCGCCATGCGGCCGTGCAGCAGGCCGACCATCACGCCCGGCAGCGCCTCGCTCAGCTGCGCATGGGTCTCGGTGGCGTCCTTCAGGTCGAGCAACTCGCTCTCCTCGACCAGCGGGCAGACCCAGTAGACCTGCCGGCCGCGCGCCACCTCGTCGCGGATGCGCTCGATCACCTGGGCGCGCCGGTCGTCGGCGAACACCTTGGTCAGCACCGGCGTGCGGCCGGGCGGCAGCTCGTCGATCGTGCTCACGTCGAGGTCGGCGAGGTAGGTCATCGCCAGCGTGCGCGGGATCGGCGTCGCGCTCATCATCAGCAGGTGCGGCTCGAGCGCCTGGTCGGCGAGCTTGGCGCGCAGCGCCAGCCGCTGCGCGACGCCGAAGCGATGCTGCTCGTCGACGATCGCCAGGCCGAGCCGTGCGAACTCGACGTCGGCCTGGATCACCGCGTGCGTGCCGACGACGAGCTGCGCGCTGCCGTCGGCCACGCGCTCGAGCTGCTCGCGGCGCGCGCGGCCCTTGCGGCCGCCCGACAGCCAGGCGGTCGTGACGCCGAGCGGCTCGAGCCAGTCGACCAGCTTGCGGAAGTGCTGCTCGGCGAGGATCTCGGTCGGCGCCATCAGTGCGCACTGCCAGCCGGCGTCGATCGCCGTCGCCGCGGCGAGCGCGGCGACCACCGTCTTGCCCGACCCGACGTCGCCCTGCAGCAGGCGGTGCATCGGCCGCTGGCGCGCCAGGTCGGCGGCGATCTCGTCGACGACGCGGCACTGCGCGGCGGTCAGCGTGAACGGCAGTGCGGCGCGCAGGCGCACGGCGAGCCC
>JBLMVT010000494.1:0-7713 GCA_050256835.1 Betaproteobacteria bacterium
GAGCCGGCGACGCTGACAGCCGCCGAGCGCGCACGCCTGCGCCGCGTGGCGCAGGAGGCCGGCATAGTCGTGTCCGGGTTGCACTGGCTGCTGGCTCGCCCCGCGGGCCTCTCGATCACCAGCGCGGACGCGCGCGTGCGCCGGCGCACGGCAGATGTCCTGCGCGCCCTGGTCGACCTGTGCGCGGATCTGGGCGGCAGCGTGCTCGTGCACGGTTCGCCGGCGCAGCGTCGCCTGCCCGACGACGACGACGACGCGCCCGCGGCGCGCGAACGCGCGATCGAGCTCATCGCCTCGACCGCGGCGCATGCGGCAGGCGCCGGCCTGATGTACTGCATCGAGCCATTGGCGCCGCCCGAGGCCAACTTCATCCACACGCTGCAAGAGGCGGCCGACATCGTGCGCACGATCGGCTGCCCCGCGCTGCGCACGATGATCGACTGCTGCGCGGCCGCGCGTGCGGAGGCGAGCCCGCCGGCGCAGTTGCTCGAGCAGTGGTTGCCGACGGGCCTCGTCGCCCATGTACAGGTGAACGACCCCAACCTGCGCGGGCCGGGCCAGGGCGCACTGCGCTTCGGACCGGTCTTCGCTGCGCTGCGCCGGCACCGCTACGGTGGCTGGGTCTCGGTCGAGCCGTTCGAGTACCGGCCGGACGGTCCGGCCTGCGCCGCTCGCGCCATCGGCTACGTGCGCGGCGTCCTGGATGGACTCGCATGAACGCGCCGGCCACGGTGAAGGTGCTCGCGATCGACCTGTTCGAGCAGCCGTTCCGGCTGCGCCTGCCGTTTCGCTTCGGCGCGGTGACCGTGACGCATGGCCTCCAGGCGATCGCGCGCGTGCGCCTGCGCTGCGACGGCTCGCGCGAAGGCATCGGCTACGCGGCCGAGGCGCTCGGCGCCAAGTGGTTCGACAAAGACCCGACGCTGAGCGACGAGCAGAACCAGCACCAGCTGCGCAAGGCGATCGAGATCGCCGCCGAGGCCTATCTCGCAGCGCCACCGCTCACCCCGTTCGATCTGCACGCCGGGCATCATGCCGCGCAGCTGGAGGCGGGCGCTCAGCTCGGCCTGCCTTCACTGGTGGCGAGCTTCGGGCCGGCGCTGCTCGATCGGGCGGTGCTCGACGCAGTGTGCCAGGTGCGGGCTCAGAGCTTCTGGCAGGCGATGCAGGCCAACGTCTGCGGCATGCGGTCGCACGCTATCGCGCCGGATCTCGTTGGGCTCGACTTCGACGCCCTCCTGCGCGAGCTGCGGCCCGCGCTGCGCGTTCACGCGCGGCACACCGTCGGGCTGCTCGATCCGATCGACGCGGCCGACCAAGCGCCGGGCACGCGCGTCGAAGACGGCCTGCCCGAGACGCTGCAGGAGGTGGTGGAGGCTTACGGCAACCGCTACTTCAAGCTCAAGGTGTCGGGCCGCCTCGACGCCGACCTGCAGCGGCTGCGGCGCATCGCTGCCGTGCTAGGGCGCATAGCTGAGCCGATCAACCTCACGCTGGACGGGCACGAGCAGTACGAGGACGCCGCCTCGATCACAGCACTGTGGCAGGCGATTGAGCGGGAGCCGGCTCTCGCGCGCCTGGCTGCCTCGACGCTCTTCATCGAGCAGCCGATCAAGCGCCAGGCGGCGCTGGCGCAGAGCGTCGCGACGCTGGCGCGGCACCGGCCGGTGATCATCGACGAGTCCGACGGGGATCTCGAGGCCTTCCCGCGCGCCCGCGCGCTCGGCTACACAGGCGTCTCCTCCAAGGCCTGCAAGGGGTTCTACAAGTCGGTGCTGAACCTGGTGCGCTGCCGGCTCTGGACGGCGCAGGGCGGGCCGCGCTACTTCATGTCGGGCGAGGACCTGACGACGCAGGCCGGCACCTCCATGCAACAGGACCTGGCGCTGGCCAGCCTCCTCGGCATCGCGCATGTCGAGCGCAACGCTCACCATTTCATCGACGGCTTCGGCGCGCGCCCTTCGACCGAGGCGCGCGCCTTCCTGCAGGCGCATCCCGACCTCTATCACGAGCAGGATGGCCGCGTGCGGCTGCGCATCGAGCGCGGCGAGCTGGCACTTGGCTCGCTGCAGTGTTCGGGATTCGGCAGCGCGGTCGAGCCCGAGCTCTCGCACACTCCGCGCATGCCGCGCGCCGAGTGGCCCACTTCACCGGAGACGCGCTGATGGACGACTACGAAGAGCACGACGGCTTGGCGCTCGCCGCGTTGGTGAAGCGAGGCGAGGTCGCGCCGGGCGAGCTGCTCGAGGCCGCGCTCGATCGCGTCGCGCGCCAAGACCGGGCGCTCAACGCCGTGGTCACGCCGCTGCACGACGCGGCGCGCCGGGCCGTCGCCGCGGGGTTGCCGGCCGGTCCCTTCGAGGGCGTGCCCTTCCTCGTTAAGGAGCTGGTGGCCTCTGTCGCCGGCACCCCGACGACCTTCGCCTCGCGCCTATATGCGCACAACATGCCGGGGGCTGACAGCGAGATCGTGGCGCGCCTGCGCCGCGCCGGGCTCGTCATCTTCGGCAAGACCAACTCGCCCGAGTTCGGACTCTCACCGACGACCGAGTCGCGGCTCTATGGCGTGACGCACAACCCGTGGCGGCGCGACTTGGCGCCTGGCGGTTCGAGCGGCGGCTCCGCAGCCGCGATCGCGGCCGGCATGGTGCCCTTGGCGCACGCCACCGACGGCGGCGGCTCGATCCGCATCCCGGCCTCAGCCTGCGGCCTGTTCGGCCTTAAGCCCACGCGCGGCCGCATCACTGCCGGGCCGGAGGGCGGCGAGGGCCTGAGCGGCCTCGCCTGCCAACACGCGATCAGCCGCAGCGTGCGCGACAGCGCGGCCCTACTCGACGCCACCGCCGGGCCGCTGCCGGGCGACCCGTATACCGCGCTGCCGCCGCAGCGCGCGTGGCTGGACGAGGTCGGCACCGAACCCGGACGTCTGCGCATCGGTTTCGCCAGGACGGCACCGAGCGGCGTGCCGGTGGACCCGGCCTGCGTCGCCGCGGTGGAGGACGCCGCACGGCTATGCGAGTCGCTCGGCCACCACGTCGAGGAGGCGACGCCCGACTATGACGCGGCCGCGCTCCAGGCCGGCTTCTTCACCGTGTTCGCGGCGCACACGATGGCCAACATAGCGCGCGCGACAGGTGGGGCAATGCCTGAGCGCGACCTCGTCGAGCCGCTCACCTATGCACTGGCCGAACGCGGACGCGCGCTCGGCGCAGCGGAATTCGTCGCCTGCATGCATGGGCTGCACCGGCAGTCGCGGCGCATAGCCCGCTTCTTCGAGAGCCACGACCTGTGGCTGACGCCGACCATGGCTCGGCCGCCGCTGCCGATCGGCCATTTCGACATCGAATCGGGCGATGTCGAGCGCTGGTTCGCCGATCTGGCCGGTTTCATCCCGTTCACCTATCCGTTCAACATCACTGGGCAGCCCGCCGCATCGGTGCCGCTGCACTGGAGCGCCGACGGGCTGCCGATCGGCGTGCAGTTCGCGGCGCGCTACGGCGACGAGGCACTGCTGTTCCGGCTGGGGGGCCAGCTCGAGCGCTCGCGGCCGTGGTTCGGGCGGCGACCGGCGATGCCTTCCGACGGCTGAGCGGCGGAGCGTCTTTCCGGCGCGCTATACCAGGCCCGGTTGAAGTGCGATGTGCCCACACGCGAATGCGCCAATGCCTGCTGGTAAGCGAGCGCATAACCCGCCGCGTCCGAAGCGGTGTCCAACATCAGCAGCATGCCATCGGTCTTTTCGATCTCGAGCCCATGCCAGGGCATGAGCGCCAGCAGCCTGCGCTATCGACTCCGCGACGATGGCAATGGCCGGCTGCGCGAGCGCCTGACTGAGCTCGCAGGCCAGCACTGCGGCCACGGCTACCGGATGCTGCATAGCCGGCTGCGGATCGACGGCTGGACGATCAACGTCAAGCTGGGGCTTGCGGACCGTCGACTGGACGCCACGAGTGACGGCTTCAGACTGATCTGCGACTGTCGGGCCGGTCCACCGCTTGTTAAGAGGCGTTCCAACTGGCGCCGCTAGGCGATCAAGGTTCGCTCGACGTATCCGGCGGACTTCTGCCAGCAGATCGTCGAGCTGGCACGCGCTGGTCGCACGCCAGCCGCGGGCTGCCGTGCCCGATGAGCGACGAGTTCAGAATAGCCGACAGTGCTAGTCTCCCCGCAGAAGGGTGAGCTGCTTCACGACACACGCCGAGCAGAAGGCTGCGACAGTATTGGCAATCGCGTCGAGCTGTCGTCGAACGACCTCTTCGGTCACGCCCGACGGCGCATACGCCACATACAAAGCGTGCGTCGTGGCCGACGAAATCGGGGAGCGGTCGTCCTGTCCATAGAGGATCGAGCAGCAGATACTTTCGGCGTCGCGCATTACCATGTCGCCGGCTGGAAGGGTCTTGGTCGAGCCGTTCATCTGCCGAATCGTGTCACCCGCTTGCGACACATCGACCTTCAGCGGCGAGTGCAGCCTGGCGGCATCGTGGCCGGCGGTGAGAACGAGCGTCCGCAGCTCGGCTACGAAGTTTGCATCCACGAGTGGCGATACGCAGGGGAAGCGCTTGCCCTTGCGCGCCACCGACTCGAGCTGCAGTAGCACATGGTAGGTCTTGTCGAATCGCTTGTAGTAGCGGATGTAGTCGCGCAGCACCGGCAACTCGGCAAGCTGCGACCGCTCTCGCTGGCCATAGGTCTCGCGCAGCTCCTCTTCGACACGACGCTTCAACGTCTCGAGCGCCGGCGCCGGGACGGCGTTGACGATTCCCGACAGCTCTAGCACCCCAATACAAGCTCCCGGATGGGCGGCATGCCAGGCGGGCGTGGCTTCGATTCGCAGCATGCGCGCAGGATAGCAATCACGTTCGGCTGTGCGAGCGCCAAGTCGACCGCTCGCGAGGGTGTGATCCGCTTGATCTGCATTGACCGGTTCGGACCGTTTGGAGCGCTAGTTCTTCCGGCACTATGGGCGGCTCGCTCTCCGTGCTGATCGCGCAGAGCGATCTCAACCACTCGCGCCGCATCGTGGACAGCGAGGTCCTGATCGAGCGGCAGCGGACCGCGCCTCCCTCGTCGCCGCGGCGCGCGATCGCCGCACGAGCGCTTCGAACACTTCGTGCACCCGGGCAACGTCTCCGCACTGCCTAGCGCCAGGAAGGTGGCGGCGGCGGTCGTCGTGCAACTGCACTGGCGCATGGCCTTCGACACCGCGGAAGAGCACCTCGCGCGGCGGCACCGGCTCGCCTGCTGCGGGTCAGCCGTGCTCTGCCAGCCACCGGCGAGCCACCTCGTGCGAGTAGTCCGCGGCTTCCCACGACGACGAGAACGGCGCCGACGGCGGATTCATGTACATGATCACCCGTCCGCTTGCATCGCGGATCACGACGTGCGCTTTGAATCGATGACCGTCGATCCGGTTGGGACGACAGCACAGCAGGAAGCGCTGTGGCGGGCCGCCGGCCCAGTGCTCGCGCTCGAACGGGTAGCCGCCGGTGGGCTGGCCGCGCATTGCGGGCCTGTCGAGCATCGGCAAGGCGCGGTGCCAGTCGCCGAGCAGTCGCGCCACCGCTGCCACGTCACCGTGGGCTCGTTCCACCGCGTGCCGCAAGACCTTTCGCGGCACGTTGAACTGACGCATCCAGTACACGACACCCAACGCGTCGTCCATGTCGATCCGTGGCTCACGTCGGGCCGCATGCGCGCCGTTCATTCGTCGAACCCCTCTGTGCAACGACTGGGAGTGCTGCCAGGCGGCATTGATCTTCTATCCGTGCCTGTCAACCCATTGCCGACCGAGCGCCAGCCCGAACTCGATGGCGTCGACCTCAGCCGCAAACGGCGCCACGTCAGGGCGGATGGAAAAATGGGCCACCTGTGGTTCGACCTGGTCGTCAGGGTCGATGAACACCCTGACCGCGAAGCGTCCATCGGGCAGCGCCTCGGGCTTGCTCTCAAGGATGTAGTCGTGCCCCGGTCGGGTCGGCGATGAATAGAGCAGGTGGTCTGTCGGGTACATGGCGCCCTCCTCAGGGGGCAGCTTTCCAAGCGGGCAGCGTAATCCTGCGGCAGACGCGCAGACAATGTGTGAAATGCCCATTTACGGAACTTGCCATTGGGTAGCCCCCAAGCGGCTTGCACGTCCATCGACCCCATGACGCTGGTGCTGCGCAGGCTCGACAGCGCCATCGGCCTGAACCGCGTCCTGCAGGTCGCCCAGTCGGCCGTCCGGGCGTCCCGCGGTCCGCCTGGTCTCAACTTCCCGAACCGCCCGGTGCGGACGTGCATGCCGCGAGCGACGCCCGAAGCGTCCCCGCCAGGTGCAGCGAGCCCGTGACCAGCACCCAGCCGCCGTCACCCACCGCGTCGAGCGCGCGTGCCAGCGCGACGTGAGGGGCGTCGATGGCTTCGCTCGGGATGCCGTGCGACGCACAGCACTGCTGCAGCTGGCGCGGCGCCAGTCCGGCGCGGCCGCCGCCGGCGCGGGTGCAGACGACCCATGTCGCCGCGCCTGCCAGCACGCCGACCATCGCCGCCGCGTTCTTGTCGGGGCCGAGCGCCAGCACGACGACGGGCCGGGCCGCGCAGCGCGCGTCGGCGCTCAGTTCCTGCATCACCGCGCGCAGCACGAAGTCGACGTGGGCGCCGTCGAGCACTACTCCCGCCCAGTGGAGTGCCCCAGCCGACCGCGCCCACGCGCCCAGAGCTTCGGCCTTCCCCCGTTCTGAGAACGGCGCCAGCAGTGTCCCCATCGGGCGCGACGGCAGAATCTAGCCGTGCTCGCCTTCGCTCCCGACGCTTCCCGCCGCACCATCGCATTGCGTCGCTCGCCCTTCTCCGGGCGCGTGGTCGGCTTCGTCGAAGCGATCCCCACGCCGACCGACCCGCGACGCCGGTGACGCCGATCCTCGCCGCGCGGCTGCGCCGCGCACTCGGTTCGTCGCCGCTGCGCGACGACGCTTTCCGGCTCTTCTACCTCGGGTCGGTCGGCGCGGCGCTGGGCTACACGATGCAGGCGACGCTGTCCTCGTGGCTGATGGCGACCCTGACGCCGTCGGCGCTGATGGTGGCGCTGGTGCAGACGGCGAGCATGGGGCCCACGCTGCTGTTCGGCCTGATCGCGGGCTCCTTGTCGGACAGCGTCGATCGGCGCAGGGTGATCCTGGTCACTCAGGCGGTGATGCTCGTCACCGTCGCCGTCCTTGGCAGCGCCGCCCTCGGCGGAATCATCGGCCCGGTCTCGCTGCTCGCCCTGACGTTCGTCGTCGGCTGCGGCTTCACCTTCTACCTTCCCGCCCAGCAGGCCAGCATCAACGAGTTCGTGTCGCGCGCCGAACTGCCGCACGCCATCGCGCTGGGGGCCGTGGGGTACAACGTCGCGCGGGCGGTCGGACCGGCGCTGGCCGGCGCCATCGCCGCGTGGCTCAACCCGGGCAGCGCGCTGCTGGCGAGCGCGCTCTTCTTCGTCGTGATGGTCCTGGGGGTGCGGCGGTGGAAGCAGCGCGAACGCCCGCTGCCGGGCGTGCCCGAACGGGTGCTCGCGGGCGTGCTCAGCGGCCTGCGCTATGCGCGGCATTCGTCGGCGATGCGCGCGCTGATCATCCGCAACCTCGCGTTCAGCCTCTGCGCGAGCGCGTTCTGGGCCTTGCTGCCGGTGATCGCGCGCGACCTGCTCGGCCTGGGCGCCGGGGGCTTCGGCCTGCTCTCCGCCGGGTTCGG
>JBLMVT010000495.1:0-12283 GCA_050256835.1 Betaproteobacteria bacterium
GCACCGAGCGCCGCACGCGCGAGGCGCGGCACGGCCGGCACCCGGGGCGACGCACGCCAGGCGACGCGCGCCGGTTCGACGGCGCGCCAGGACTCGATCACCACCTCGTCGGTGGGTTCGAGGACGATGCTGTCGCCCGGCGCGAGCACGTGGTCGTCGATATCGCCGCGCCGCGTCAGCCAGACGTGGCCTTCGAGAACGGCGAACTCGCCACCGAAGTGGCGCACCGCGAGCGGCTGGCCGAAGATCGTTTCGACGGGCCCGCCGGGGAGCGCATAGAATTGAGCATTCATCATCAATCTCCGGTTCACCCGGAGCCCGCCATCAGCCGGCTCCGCAGGGGTGAATGATGGTTCCTTCCGGGCTCGCGATCCAATGACTTCGGTGCGCGCCATTGATGCGCATTCGAGATGAATAAGCCGGTCCGGAGGCGTCCCCTCACGCTGGCCGGGCTGCGCGCCTTCGAGGCGGTGGCGCGGCGCCTGTCGTTCGTCGGCGCGGCCGAGGAACTGCACCTGACGCAGTCGGCGGTCAGCCGGCAGATCAAGAGCCTGGAGGACGAGCTCGGCGCCGCGCTGTTCTCGCGCGGCACCCGCCACGTCGATCTCACCACCGAGGGTGCGGCGCTGCTGCGCGCGGTGGCGCCGGGTCTCGACCGCATCGACACCGCGGTGCGGCAGATCCGCCAGTCGCGCGGCCGGCGCATCGTCAGCGTCAGCACCTTCGCGTCGTTCGCCTCGCTGTGGCTGATCCCGCGGCTGCCCGCATTCCAGCACGCCAACCCGGACATCGACATCCGCATCGGCGCGCACGATGCCTTCGTCGATCCCGGCGCCTCCGACGTCGACGTCGCGCTGCGCTACTGCCGGCCCGAGCAGGCGCCGGCGGGCGCGCTGCGCCTGTTCGGCGAGCAGGTGACGGCGGTCGCCAGCCCCTGGCTGCTCGACCACGCGAAGCACACCGGCGCGGCGCTGAAGAAGCCGGCCGACCTGGCGCACCACACCCTGCTCGAGGAAGACAGCGCGCTGCCGAGCGCCGAAGTGCTGAGCTGGCGCCACTGGCTGGCCGCGCACGGCCAGGCCGAGCTGCAACCGGCGCGCTGGCTGTACTTCGACTTCACGCACCAGCAGGTGCAGGCCGCGCTGGCCGGGCAGGGCATCACGCTGACGCGGCTGGCGCTGACCGCCGAACTGCTGGCGCGCGGCGAACTGGTCGAGCCGTTCGCCGACGCGCGGCTGGCCCTGCCCTACGCCTACTGGCTGGTCGCCGATCCGCAGTCGACCCGCCCGGAGCTGGCGCGCTTCTGCGAATGGGTGCGGGCGCAGGCGCGCTCGACGCGGCAGGCGATCGGCGAGGACGCCGAGGAGGTCGCGCCTATTCCCGCACGACGCCCTGCTCGGTGACGATGGCCGCCAGCGGCACGTCGTGCGGCTCGCTCGCGTAGTCGGCCGCGCCCATCTCCAGCGCTGCGAAGCTCACGCCGATCGCCGTGACGTGCGGATGCGCGGCCAGCCAGCGGTCGAAGTAGCCCCCGCCGTAGCCGAGCCGGTAGCCCGCGGCGCTGTGGCCGACGCACGGCGCGAGCACGACGTCGGGCACCACCGGTTCGCCCTCGCTGGTCGGGATGCGGCATTCGTCGCGCGTCGCCGGCGCCGCACCGTCCCAGCGCCGGAAGTGCATCTCGCGCGGGCTGCGCACGCAGTACGGCAGCGCCAGCGGCCACGGCGGCCGGCGCCCCGAATTCGCACTCGCCAGGTCGAGTGCCGCGCGTGGGTTAAATTCGCTGCGCACCGGCCAGTAGACGCCGAGGCACTCCGGCTCGAGCCGCGCGAGCAGCGCGGCCAAGTGACGAGCCAGCGCCTCGGCCGCGGCCGGGCCGCGCGGGCCCGTGACGAACTGCTCGCGCCCGGCGAGCAGGCGCTGACGCAGCGCATGCCGCGTGGGCGGGACCGGATCGATGATCGACGACATGGCAGGAACACGAAGGACGGGACGGTTGGACCGATCGGCATTGGAACATCGGACGCCAACCCGGCGCTTCGCTCGCGTTCGCGCGTTGCTCGCGGCCGTGGCGCTCGCGGTGCTGCTGCCGGCCGCGCCGGCGCATGCGCAGGCGCAGGCGACCGGTGGCGACGACACCATCCTCGACGCGCGCGACGCGCTGCGCCGCAAGGACCGCGAGCGCCTGGCCGCCGACCGCGCCGTCGCGCTCGCCGACCACCACCCGCTGGCGCTGTGGGTCGACTACTGGGAGCTGAACAACCGCCTCGCCAGCGCGCAGCAGGACGAGCTCGACGCGTTCTATGCGCGCTGGCCCGGCAGCTACGTCGAGGACCGGCTGCGCAACGACTGGCTGCTCGAGCTCGGCCGGCGCCGCGACTGGCGCAACTTCGCCGTCGAGTACCCGCGCTTCCGGATGGACGACGACCGCGAGGTCAAGTGCTACGCGCTGCTCGTCGACCACCTCGAAGGCAAGGAGGTCACCGACGCGGCGCGCGCGGCCTGGGCGGCGCAGCGCGACGCCGACGACGGCTGCGCGCAGCTCGCGCAGGCGCTGTACGCGGCCAAGGTGTTCGGCGCGCCGGACATCTGGCGCAAGGCGCGGCTGGCGCTCGACGCCGGGCGCCCGCGCGCCGCCCAGCAGGCGGTGGCGATCCTCGGTCCCGAGGCGGCGAAGGAGTTCGCTGGCGTGCTCGAGAGCCCGGCGCGCTACCTGCTGCGCCGCGCCGCCGCCGGCACCCGCCGCGCGGCCGAGATGACGACGCTGGCGCTGCTGCGCATGGCCGGCAACGAGCCCGAGGACGCGGCCCGCCAGCTCGACGAGCGCTGGGCGCGCCGGCTCCCTGCGGACCTGGCGGCCTGGATCTGGGCCAGCACCGGCCGGCAGGCGGCGCAGAAGCTGCAGGACGAGGCGCCCGACTACTACGCCCGCGCCGACCGCATCGCGGCCCGGCAGGAAGGCGAGGAGCGCCGCTGGAGCGAGGACACGCTGGCCTGGCAGGTGCGCGCGGCGCTGCGCGCCGGCGCCGCCGTGTCGGCCGCGCCGACGGCGGCGCGCTGGCAGCAGGTGCTGCAGGGCATCGCCGCGATGAGCCCGGCCGAGCAGCGCGAGGCGACCTGGGTCTACTGGAAGGCGCGTGCCTTGCGTGCGCTCGCGCCCGAGTCGGCCGAGGGTGACGCCCGGCGCGCCGAGGCGCAGGAACTGCTGCGTTCGATCGCCGGCCAGATGAGCTTCTACGGGCTGCTGGCCGCCGACGACCTCGGCCTCGCTCCCGCGCTGCCGGCCGCGCCCGCGCCGCCGACCGCCGAGGAGCGTGCCGCGGCGGCGGCCAACCCGGGGCTGACGCGCGCGCTGCAGCTGATCGGGCTCGGCCTGCGCAGCGAGGGCGTGCGCGAATGGAATTTCAGCCTGCGCGGCATGAACGACCGCGAGCTGCTGGCGGCGGCCGCGCGCGCGTGCGAGCGCGAGGTCTGGGACCGCTGCATCAACACCAGCGACCGCACGCGCGCCGAGGTCGACCTCGCGCAGCGATTCCCGACGCCGTTTCGCGAGCAGGTGGTGGCGCGCACGCGCGAGATCGGGCTCGATGCCGCCTACGTCTACGGCCTGATCCGGCAGGAGTCGCGCTTCGTCATGGACGCGCGCTCGGGCGCCGGGGCGAGCGGCCTGATGCAGATCATGCCGGCGACCGCACGCTGGACCGCGAAGAAGACCGGCATTCCGTACAGTGCCGACATGCTGACCGACCGCGACGTCAACCTCAGGATCGGCACCAGCTACCTCAAGCTCGTGCTCGACGACTTCGGCGGCTCGCAGGCACTGGCCGCGGCGGCCTACAACGCCGGCCCGTCGCGCCCGCGCCGCTGGCGCGACGGGCCGCCGCTCGAGGTCGCCGCCTGGGCCGAGAACATCCCATTCCCCGAGACGCGCGACTACGTCAAGAAGGTGCTCGCCAACGCCACCTGGTACGCCGCGCTGATCGGCGGCGAGCGCCCGTCGCTGAAGGCGCGGCTGGGCCGGCTGATCGGCCCGCGCGACACCAGCGTTCCCGAACCCGACCCGGATCTGCCATGAGCGAGCGCAGGGCCGCCCCGAGCTTGCAAGCGCCCCCTCGGGGGGCAGCGAGGCCGGACCGGCCGAGCGTGGGGGTTCCAATGAGCAAGCGCAGGGCCGCCCCGAGCTTGCGAGCATGGAGGCTCCAATGACGAAAGTCGTCGACATCGTGATCCTCGGCGGCACCGGCTTCCTCGGCCGCGCGCTGCTCGCGCAGCTGGTCGAGCGCTCGGGCGGCGCAGGCGGCCGGCTGGTCGTGCCGACGCGGCGGCTGCAGCGCGGACGCGCCATCCTGTCGCTGCCGACGGTCGAGCTGCGCGAAGCCGACGTCTGCGACGAATCGCAGCTCGCCGGCTGCCTGCGCGGGGCGCAGGCGGTGGTCAACCTGGTCGCGATCCTGCACGGCAGTGCAGCCGACTTCGAGCGCCTGCACGTCGGCCTGCCGCGCACACTGGCGCGCGCCTGCGCCGCCGCCGGCGTGCGCCGGGTACTGCACGTGAGCGCACTCGGCGCCGCCGCCGACGCGCCCTCGCTCTACCTGCGAAGCAAGGCCGCCGGCGAGGCCGTGCTGCGCGAGGCCGGCCTCGACCTCACGCTGTTCCGCCCCTCGGTGATGTTCGGCGCCGAGGACCGCCTGCTCAACACCTTCGCCCGGCTGCAGCTCGTGCTGCCGGTGCTGCCGCTGGCCAGCCCGAACGCGCGCTTCCAGCCGGTGTGGGTGGAGGACGTGGCGCGAGCGATCGTGCGCTGCATCGACCGGCCCGACACGATCGGCCGCAGCTTCGAATGCACCGGCCCGCAGCAATTCACGTTGCGCGAACTGGTGCGCGCCGCCGGTCGCTGGTCGGGACACGCGCGTCCGGTGCTGCCGCTGCCGGCGCCGCTCGGCCGCGCGCAGGCCGCCCTGATGGAGATGCTGCCTGGCACCCCGCTGCTGTCGCGCGACAACCTCGACTCGATGCGCGTGCCCAGCGTCGCCGGCGGCCAGCTGCCCGGGCTGGCCGCGCTTGGCATCACGCCGGCCGCGCTGGAGGCAGTGGCGCCGCTGTACCTCGCCGGGGCCACCGTCGGCCGCGGCCGGCTCAACGCGCTGCGCGCGGCCGCCCGGCGCGGCTGACCGCCTGCCGGCGCATCGCTGCGATGCGCCCTTCTCATCGCGGGGCGGTCGCCTCGCCGCTAGCATGACAGCCTTTCGTGAAAGGCGACGCCATGCTGCAGCTCTATGTGGGCAACAAGAACTACTCGTCCTGGTCGATGCGGCCCTGGGTGCTGATGAAGCAGGCCGGCATCGCCTTCGACGAGGTCTACGTGCGCTTCGACGCGCTGACGCCGGGCTCGCGCTTCAAGACCGAGGTCGGCCGCGTCAGCCCGGCCGGCCGCGTGCCGGTGCTGGTCGACGACGGCTTCGCGGTCTGGGACACGCTGGCCATCGCCGAATACCTGGCCGAGAAGTTCCCCGACAAGGCGCTGTGGCCGAAGGACGCGAAGGCGCGCGCGCGGGCGCGCTCGATCAGCGCCGAGATGCACTCCGGCTTCGGCGCGCTGCGCTCGAACTGCACGATGAACATCGAGGCCTCGCTGCCCGAGGTCGGCGAACGCGTGCTGCGCGAGCAGCCCGGCGTGCGCGACGACCTCGCACGCGTCGTGCAGATGTGGACCGACGCGCTCGAGGCCAGCGGCGGCCCGCTGCTGTTCGGCGCGTTCTCGATCGCCGACGCCTTCTACGCGCCGGTCGCCACGCGCATCCGCACCTACGCGCTGCCGGTGCCGCCGGCCGCGGCGGGCTACGTCGAGCGCGTGCTGGCGCTGCCCGGCGTGGCGGCGTGGATCGACCAGGCGCTGGCGGAGCACGATTTCATCGAGTTCGACGAGCCGTACCGCAAGCGCATCTGAGCGCGGGCCACGCCGCCTCACCCGGACCCTAAACTGCGCGCATGCAGCGTTACGTGGTCGGCGGGGCGGTGCGCGACGCCCTGCTCGGGCGCGCGGTGAGCGACCGCGACTGGGTCGTCGTCGGCGCCACGCCCGAGCAGATGGTCGCCGCGGGCTACCGGCCGGTCGGCCGCGACTTCCCCGTCTTCCTGCATCCGCAGACGAAGGAGGAGCACGCGCTGGCGCGCACCGAGCGCAAGAGCGCGCCGGGCTACCACGGTTTCGTCTTCCACACCGCCCCCGACGTCACCCTCGAGCAGGACCTGGCACGCCGCGACCTGACGATCAATGCCATCGCGCAGGCCGACGATGGCACGCTGATCGACCCGTTCGGCGGTGCGCGCGACCTCGCCGCGCGCGTGCTGCGCCACGTCTCGGAAGCGTTCGGCGAGGACCCCGTTCGTATCCTGCGGCTGGCGCGCTTCGCCGCGCGCTTCGCCGATTTCACGGTCGCGCCGGAGACGTGCTCGCTGATGCGCTCGATGGTCGAGGCCGGGGAGGTCGATGCGCTGGTCGCCGAGCGCGTCTGGCAGGAACTGGCACGCGGCCTGATGGAGGCCCGGCCTTCGCGCATGTTCGAGGTCCTGCGCCAATGCGGCGCGCTGGCGCACCTGCTGCCCGAGGTCGACCGGCTGTGGGGTGTGCCGCAGCGGCCGGACTACCACCCCGAGGTCGACTGCGGCTTGCACCTGATGCTGGTGCTCGACATGGCGGCGCGCCTGGACGCGCCGCTGGCGGTGCGCTGGGCCTGCGTCGGCCATGACCTCGGCAAGGGCACGACGCCGGCGGACGTGCTGCCGCGCCACCTCGGCCACGAGGCACGCAGCGTCGAGCTGCTGCGCGCGCTCGGGCAACGGCTGCGCGTGCCGAACGACTGCCGCGAGCTGGCCGAGGTCGTCGCGCGCGAGCACGGCCACATCCACCGCTCGAACGACCTCGGCGCGACGGCGCTGCTGCGCCTGCTCGAGCGCTGCGACGGGCTGCGCCAGGTCGAGCGCTTCGACCGCATCCTGCTGGCCTGCGAGTGCGACGCACGCGGCCGCGGCGGTCTGGCCGAGCAGCCGTATCCGCAGCGCGCACGGCTGCGCGAGGCGCAGCGGCTGGCGCTCGCGGTCGACAGTGCGCGCGTCGCCGCACACGCCGTCGAGCACGGCGCGCAGGGCGAGGCGATCGGCCGGGCGATCCATGCTGCGCGCGCCGAGGCGATCGCCGCCGGGCTGGCCACGTCGGACTGAGGCCGGCTACAGCAGCCGCGCGACGCCGGCGGCGAGCAGGCTGAGCAGCACCGTGCTGGTGAGCGGCACGTGCCAGTCGCGGCCGGCGAAGCGAAAGCGCAGGTCGCCGGGCAGGCGTCCGAAGCCCAGCTTCTCGAGCCAGCCGCGCAGGCCGCTGAACAGCAGCAGCGCGACGAACACGACGAGCAGCCAGCGCACCATCACAGGCGGTGCGTGCGGTCGCCCGCCGCGAAGCCGAGCGGCTCGAAGGCGTAGCCGCGCGCGAAGCCGATCACCTTGAACAGCTCGCCCATCTCGTGGTCGGCGAGCAGCACCTGCGCGGCGGCGAGGTCGCGCGGGGACGCGCCGGCCACCAGCTCGGTCAGGCCGCAGTTGAGCAGGAAGCGCGCCTGACTGGTGTAGCCGAGCACGTCGAGCCCGGCATCCTGGCCGGCCAGCGCGATGCCGCTGAAGTCGACGTGCGCGGTGATGTCCTTGCGGCCGACGTCGGCCAGCGGGTCGGTGTCGGCGCGATGGGCGCGGTGACACATCAGCGTGCCGCCGCTGCGCTGCGGGTGGTAGTACTCGGCGGCCGGAAAGCCGTAGTCGACGAAGAACGCGGCGCCGCGGCGCAGCCGTTCGCCGAGCGAGGCAACGAAGGCCTCGGTCTGCGCGTGCAGCTCGACGGTCGTGCCGGCGCCGAACGCCGCCTCGAGCGGCGGTCGCAGGCCGGTCGGCCGGTCAGCCCAGGCATAGCCGCCGGCGTCGAGCGCGACCCCGCGCTCGAACCAGCGGACGCCGTCGAAGTGCAGCAGCTGGACCGGCATCGCGTCGAGCACCTCGTTGCCGACCACGACGCCGTCGATCGCGTCGGGCCAGGCGCCGAGCCAGCGCACGCGCTCGCCGAAGCGGGCGAGGCGCTCGCGCTGGCGCTGGCGCAGCGCGCCCGAGAGGTCGACGATCGAGTAGCGCGCGACGGCGTCGCCGAGCGCGCCGAGCAGCTGCTCGGCCAGCACCCCCGAGCCGGCGCCGAACTCGACCACCTCGTCGACGCCGCAGGCCGCCAGCGCCTGCGCCAGCTGGCGCGCCAGCGCGCGGCCGAACAGCGGCGTCAGCTCCGGTGAGGTGACGAAGTCGCTGCCCGACGCCGGCAGCGCGCCGAAGGTGCGGCCGGCGTTGGCGTAGTAGCCCAGGCCGGGCTCGTACAGTGCCAGCGCCATGAAGCGGTCGAAGCCGATCCAGCCGCCGCCGGCGCGGATCGCGTCGTCGATGCACGCGACCAGTGCCGGGATGCCGCGCGTCGATACACTGTCTGGCGCTGCGCGGCTCATGGCCGCATTGTAGGAACCATGGTCGAGCCGCTTCCTTGTTCGGAACGACCGGTGGCGCTGGTCACCGGCGCGGCGCGCCGCGTCGGTCGCGCGATCGCCCTCGAGCTGGCACGCGGCGGGCACGACATCGCGCTGCACTGCCGCCGCGTCGATGCCGACGCCCAGGCCACGCTGGCCGAGCTGCGCGCGAACGGCGTGCGCGCCGAGCCCTTCGCCGCCGACCTCGCCGACGCCGCGCAGTGCACGGCGCTGGTCGGCGCCGTCGTCGAGCGCTGTGGCCGGCTCGACGTGCTGGTCAACAACGCCTCGACCTTCGAGTACGACGACGTCGCCGGCTTCGACGCCGCCGCCCTCGGGCGGCACTGCGCGGTCAACACCGCCGCGCCGGTGCTGCTGACACGCGCCCTGCACGCGCACCTGGCGGCACGCGCGGCGGGCGGCTGCGCGGTCAACCTGCTCGACCAGAAGCTGTGGAACCCCAACCCCGACTATTTCTCGTACACGCTGTCGAAGGCGGCGCTCGAGGCGGCGACGACGCTGCTGGCGATGGCGCTGGCGCCGGTGCTGCGCGTGGCCGGCGTGGCACCGGGCGTGACGCTGCCCTCGGGCGCGATGAGTGCCGGCCAGTTCGAGGTGGCGCACCGCATGACGCCGCTCGGCCGCGCGTCGACCCCCGAGGACGTGGCGCGAGCGGTGCGCTTCGTCGTCGAGTCGCCGGCCGTCACCGGCAGCACGCTGCTGGTCGACGGCGGCCAGCATCTGGCGGCGCAGCGCCGCGACGTGCTGTTCCTGTGATCGCATGAATGCGCCCTCGCTGCTGGATCCCAGGCTCGCCGACTGCCGGCGGCTGTTCCTGCGCGACTACGCGCTGCCGCTGTCGATCGGCGTGCACCCGGCCGAGAAGCGCGCGCCGCAGCGCGTGCTGATCAACGTCGACCTGTACGTCCCGCTGGCGCACACCACGCCGCGCCGCGACGCGATCGACGAGGTGCTCGACTACGACCTCATCCGCCGCGCCATCGCCGGCTGCGTGGCACGCGGCCACATCGAGCTGCAGGAGACGCTGGCCGACGAGCTGCTCACCGCGCTGCTCGCGCACCCGCTGGTGCGCGCGGCGCGCGTGTCGACCGAGAAGCCCGACGTCTACCCCGACTGCGCCTCGGTCGGCGTCGAGGTCTTCGCTTTCAGGAATGAACCGGAAGGGACATCGAGGGCATGAACGCGGTACTCCCTGCAACCGAGGCGGCGCCGACGAGGAAGGCCTCGCTGGAGCTGCGCAAGCTCGATCGGCGGCTGCACCGGCAGGTTGGCCAGGCGATCGTCGACTTCGACATGATCGGCGAAGGCGACCGCGTGATGGTCTGCCTGTCGGGCGGCAAGGACAGCCATGCCCTGCTCGACATCCTGCTCGAACTGCGCCGCCGCGCACCGGTGGCATTCGACCTCGTCGCCGTCAACCTCGACCAGAAGCAGCCGGGCTTTCCGGAGCACGTGCTGCCCGAGTACCTGCGCGCGCGCGGCGTGCCGTTCCACATCGAGGCGCAGGACACCTACTCGATCGTCAAGCGGCTGGTGCCCGAGGGCAAGACGATGTGCAGCCTGTGCTCGCGGCTGCGCCGCGGCATCCTGTACCGCGTCGCCGACGAGCTGGGCGCGACCCGGATCGCGCTCGGCCACCATCGCGACGACATGCTGCAGACCTTCTTCCTCAACCTGTTCTTCGGCGGGCGCATGAAGGCGATGCCGCCCAAGCTGGTCAGCGACGACGGGCGCCACGTCGTGATCCGCCCGCTCGCCTACGTCGCCGAGACCGACCTCGAGCGCTGGGCCGAGCACCGGCGTTTCCCGATCATCCCGTGCAGCCTGTGCGGCAACCAGGCCAACCTGCAGCGCGTGCAGGTACGCCAGATGCTGCGCGACTGGGACCGGCGCTTTCCCGGCCGGATCGACAGCATGTTCCGCGCGCTCGGCCACGTCGTGCCTTCGCACCTGATGGACCGGAACCTGTATCCGTTCGCCACGCTCCAACCGACCGGCATCGCGGACCCGGCGGGCGACAAGGCGTTCGACGAGGACGACGACGATGCCTGCGGCACGCCTTCCGGTTCGTCGACCATCGCGCTGCACATCGGCCGCCACGCGGCGCACGGAGATTGAGATGCCCGCCTCCATGGTTCTTGCGCCGCGCCGCTGGCTGCTGGCCTGCGCCGCCGCGCTGCTGGCGCTGGCCGGCTGCGCGACGCTGAACAGCGTCACCAGCGACGTCAGCAGCTACAGCCACTGGCCCGAGGACCGCAAGCCGTCGACCTACGCGTTCGAGCGCCTGCCTTCGCAGCAGGCCAATGCCGCCGAGCAGGACGCGGTGGAGGCGGCGGCGCGCGAGGCGCTGGCGCAGGCCGGCTTCACCGAGGCCGCCGACGCCGCGAGGGCCGACGTGTCGGTGCAGGTCAGCGCGCGCCTGACGCGGGTCGACTACGAAGACCCGTTCTACTGGCACGGCGGCTATTGGTGGGGCCGCGGCTGGGGCCCGTGGTGGGGGCCGTCGTTCTCGATGAACTACACGACGCCGCGCTACCAGCGCGAGGTCGCGCTACTGATCCGCGACCGCGCGAGCGGTGCCGTGCTGTACGAGACGCGCGCCGCCAACCAGAGCCTGGGCGCCGGCGACACGAAGACGCTGGCGGCGATGTTCGCGGCGGCGCTGAAGGACTTCCCGCACACCGCCGTCAACCCGCGCAGCATCACGGTCCCGCTGGCCGGGTCGTGAGCGGCGCCGGGCCGGCCGCCAGCGCGCGCAGGTCGCCGGCCCAGCCTTCGAGGCGGCGCACCGCGTGGCGGCGCTGCTCGGGCGTGGTGCCGTTGTGCAGCTCGGCGGCCAGCGCGCAGTTGTATTGCGTGAGTGCGGCCTCGTAGCGCCGGTAGCCGTCGCGCGGCGAGCGTGCGATGCGCTCGGCCACGCCGCGTACCGCCTGCTGCGCCTGTTCGGGCGCGAGCTTCTCGCTGCGCAGCCGGCGCAGCGTGGCCAGGATATCGGCCTGGCGCGCCATGCGCTCGTCGAGCCACAACGCGGCGTCGAACGGCGAGGCGGCGAGCCCGCGCGCCAGCCGCTCGCGCTGCGTGTCGTCGAGCCGGCCGTAGAGCATCTCGGCGCGCTCGACGGTGCGCTTCAACGCGGCGCGCTGCTGCTCGGCGAGGCTGTCGTCGAGCCGGTAGTCGTCGCGGAACTCGGCATTGCGCTTTGCGAAGCGCCGCTCGACGTGGCGCAGCTGCGCCTCCGACAGCGTCGGCGCGATCTCGGCGATCGACGGCACTGCCTGCTCGAACGCGGTGAGCGCCAGCCGCCGCGCGTCGTGGTTCAGGCGGCACAGCGGCGCCGCGCTGGTGTCGCGCGCTGCCTCGCCGCTGGCGCGCTCGAGCAGGCGGGCGTAGGCGGGCAGCTGGGTGCGCCGGTCCCACTCGAGCCGGGCGTCGATCGCCTGGTGCACTGTCGCGCGCTGCGCGTCGTCGAAGTCGGCATAGCCGTCGAGCCACCACCACGCCAGCCGCGGCCCCTGTTCGTACACCAGGCGCAGCGCGGTGCTGCAGCCGCCGAGCGCGAGCACGGCGGCCAGACACAGCGCGCCGATAATCGCGCCTCGGGAGAAGCGCATGACGGAAGAACTGGCGATCGTCATCATGGCCGCGGGCAAGGGCACCCGCATGAAGTCGGCGTACCCGAAGGTGCTGCACCGGCTGGCCGGCGCCACCCTATT
>JBLMVT010000496.1:0-3784 GCA_050256835.1 Betaproteobacteria bacterium
AGCTACGACCGGCGCAGCCACCCGCTCGAGAAGTACATGCGCGACATGCTGTGCTTCCCGATCTACGACGCGGGCAACATGGGCATGCAGCGGCGCAAGATCTGGGGAATGATCGCCGACAAGGGCTTCAACCCGCGCGCCTGGATGGACAACGAGGCCATCGAGTTCACCAAGAACATGGAGGGCATCGGCGTCGTCGCGACCCCGCCGGCTGGCTGAACGGCCGCGCATTCGCGCGGCGGCGACCCTGGTGCGGAGTCCAGGGTCGCTCCAACGATGGTTTCGCTGGAGGGATTGCAGGTTGGTGCCCAGTCGGCCGACGTTCGGCCTCGTTCCGCAAGGGACCGACGTCTTCATCTATCTCGTGCTCGCGCCATTTGCCGTCGCCTTCTGCGTCGGCCTGTACCTGCGCCTGCGAGCCTCCGGGCTGACGAGGCTCGTGGTGGCCGGTCCGGGCGGCATTGCCGGCGGCCTGTGGCGCCTGCTGCTCTTCGGCCTGCTGCAGCGGCGGGTGGCGAGCCGGCCGCGCGGCTGGCCGCACGTCGGCATCTTCTACGGGTTCGTGGCGCTGCTGATCGGCACGACGCTTGTCGCCATCGACTGGGACCTCCTGCGTCCGCTGGGCATCCGCCTGCTCTCCGGGGCGCGCTACCTGGTCTTCGAGGCGCTCCTCGATGCCCTGGGTCTGGCGTTCGTCGTCGGCCTGATCGGCGCACTGGTCTGGCGGCTGGCCAGGCTGCGAGGCAGCGGAGCGGACCAGCGGCGCATGCAGTGGCAGTTCCTGGTGCTGATCGCGGGCCTGCTCTACATGGGGATCACCGGATTCGTGCTGGAAGGCCTGAGGCTCGCGTTGCAGCCGGTGGCGTGGGGCGGGTGGTCGTTCGTCGGCGCTCGCGTCGCCGACGCGCTGCAGTCTCCAGGGCTGGCGCAGCACGGGCCGACCGTCTACGTGGCCCTCTGGTGGAGCCACGCCGTCGTCGCGTTCACGCTGATCGCCGCGCTGCCGTATTCGGCCTTTCTCCACTCGGTGGCGGGACCGTTGAACATGATGGTCCATCCGGGCCGGCCGAAGCTCGCGCTCGACGCCCCGTTCGACCTGCGCGAGGTCGAGGCCAGCGGGAACTTCGACGTCAAGGCAGGCGCATCGATGCTGGCCGACCTCGACGCGGCGCAGCGATTCGCGTTGATGGCCTGCACGAACTGCGGGCGCTGCGACGAGGTCTGCCCGGCGGTCGCCGCCGGCACCGCCTTGTCGCCACGACGGCTGGTCCAGACCCTGCGCGCCCGGCAGATGGCCGGCGACGCGAAGACCGACGTGCTCGCCTCGGGCGACGTGTCCGCTGCGGCGCTGTGGGCCTGCACGACCTGCGGTGCCTGCGTCCAGGCCTGCCCGGTGCTCATCCGGCCGGTCGACTACATCGTCCCGTTCCGGCGTGAACTCGTGACGCGCCAGCAGATCGACAAGCGTCAGATCGAATTCCTCGGCAACCTCGGGCGCAGCCTCAATCCCTACGGCCTGCCGCCGGCCAACCGCGGGCGACTGGCCGCCGAGCTCGCAGCCCCTCCGGCCCCCTAGACGAAACCGCACATGCAAACCAGCGCCATCGACGCGAACGCGCCGCAGCCCGCACCGGGCTACCTGTACTGGACCGGGTGCGCGGCCAACTACGACGCGCGCATCGCGGCGGTCGTCAAGGCGACCGCCCGCGTCGTCCGGGCTGCCGGAATCGAGCTGAAGTTCCTCGGCGACGAGGAAGCCTGCACCGGCGACGCGGCGCGGCGCCTGGGCGAGGAGGGCCTGTTCCAGCAGCTCGCGCTGCAGAACATCGCCACGCTGCAGCGCCACGGGGTGCAGCGCATCGTCACGCATTGCGCGCACTGCTTTCATGTGCTGAAGAACGAGTACCCGCGCTTCGGCGGCGAGTTCGAGGTGTGCCACCACTCGGAGCTGATCGCACGCCTCCTGCGCGAGGGCCGGATCCGGCTCAAGCCGGGCGGTGGCTCGCTCGCCACGCTGCACGACTCGTGCTACGTCGGCCGCTACAACGGCATCTTCGACGCGCCGCGCGAGATCCTGCGCGCGGTGCACGGCGACCACACGGTCGAGATGCCGCGCCACCGCGAGCAGAGCTTCTGCTGCGGCGCGGGCGGGGCCAACTACTGGTACGACGCGCCGAAAAAGGAACCCGCGGGAGTCATCCGCATCCGCGAGGCGGTCCAGACCGGCGCGCGGACGGTGGTGGCCGAGTGCCCGTTCTGCATCAAGATGCTGGAGCAGGGTGCGCAGTCGGCCGGCGCCGACGTCGAGGTGAAGGTCAAGGACATCGCCGAGATCGTCGCCGAAGCGCTCGACGAAGAGCACGCCGCCAAGCGGCGGGCGGACGCCGGACCGCAGCATGAATCATTGGAGGAGCGCGCATGACCGCGGCGCCGAGCATTCTCGTGTGCGTCAAGTTCGTGCCGGATCCGGCGCAGTTGCAGACCGACCCCGCGACCGGCCGGCCCGACCTGAAGCACGCGCCGTTTCGCATCAGTACCTTCGACGAGAACGCGATCGAGGCCGCGCTGCAGCTCGCCGCGCAGCATGGCGGTCGCGCCGTCGCGCTCGGCGTCTGTGCCGAGCCGCCGCCGCGCGACGTCGTGCTGAAGGCGCTCGCCATGGGTGTGGCCGCGGTTTACCTGGTGAAGGACGAAGGGCGGCTGGCGTGCGACCCGCTGCGCGTCGCCACGGTCCTGGCCGCCGCGGCGCGCGCCATCGCCGCGCGCGAAGGTCTTGCGCAATGGGACCTGGTGATCTGCGGTGAGGCCTCGGCCGATGAATTCAACCAGCAGGTCGGCCCGCGGTTGGCTGCGTCCCTGGATCTGCCGGCGATCACCTATGCCACCAGCCTGGCCCTGACCGATGGCGTGCTGCGCGCCGAGCGCGGCATCGAGGACCGGTCCGAGACGCTCGAAGTGAGCCTGCCCGCGCTGGCCACCGTCGGAACGGAGA
Source organism: Betaproteobacteria bacterium (assembly GCA_050256835.1). GTDB lineage: Bacteria > Pseudomonadota > Gammaproteobacteria > Burkholderiales > Burkholderiaceae_C > JAMHWF01. Next base: position 2,993 of record JBLMVT010000496.1, read on the forward strand.
TCAACACCGCGCGAATGCCGACGGTGCTGCAGATCATGGGCGCCGGGCGCAAGCCGACGGTCGAGCTGGCGCTGACCGATCTCGGCGGCCTCGACATCGACCAGTTGAAGGACCTTCCGTCGATCGAAGTGCTCGACGTGTTCTCGCCGCCGAGCGCGCGCAAGCAGGTGACGATCAAGGGCGAGTCGGCCGACGAGATGGTCGGCGAGCTGTTGCGCCGGCTGGGCGCCGACGGGGAGGTGACCTTCTGATGGCCACGCAGGATGATGAAGCAGGGGGCGGGATCCTCGTCTTCTCGGAGCACGCCGAAACCCTCGGCGAACTGCTGACGCTCGGGCGCGAGTTCGCTGCGCGCCTGCAGCGCCCGTTGACCGCGGTGGCCGTGGGCCGCGACGCCGAGACGCTGCTCGACGAAGCGCTGGCGCGCGGCGCGGACCAGGTGCTGGTCGTGCGGAACCTGCGCGGCGAGTCGGTGGTCGCCGACGAGTCGATCGCGCAGGCGCTGTCCGAAGCGATCCGCGCCTCGGCGCCGGCGATCGCATTGGTCGGCGCCACGCGCACCGGTGCCGAGCTGGCCGCTCGCGCGGCGCAGTTGCTGCGCGTTCCCTGCGCGAGCAGTTGCGTCGCGCTGGAGATCGACGGTGCCGGCAACCTGAACGTCGACCGGCGGGTCTACGGCGGGCGCTTCGTATCTCGTCAGCGGCTGGTCGCCGCGCCGCGCCTGGCCACCGTGCCGCCCAAGCGCTTTGCCCGGGCGGAGAAGGTCGCCGAGCCGCGGGGCGGCATGCGCGA
>JBLMVT010000497.1:0-7935 GCA_050256835.1 Betaproteobacteria bacterium
GGCGGGCCGCCGCGGCGCGGCGGCTGCATACGGTGCAGATCCCGCTGATGCGCGGCGCCGGCTTCGTCGTGCTGTGCGTGCTGGCGGCGGTGCACGCGCCGCGCGGCGGCGCGTTGCTGGCCGACGCGTCGTGGCTGCGCCTCGTCGCCGTCAACCTCGGCTATGCGCTGTTCGCCTGGGTGGCGCTGCGGCTGGCCTGGCGGCGCACCGGCCGCATCGACCTCGGCAGCGTGTTCTTCCACCTCGACGTGCTGGTGTGGCTGCTGACCCTGCACGCGATCGAACCGGCCGGCCTGGCCTTCGGCTACCTGCTGCTCGTGCGCGTCGGCGACCAGGTCGGCTTCGGCTTCCGGCGCGCCTTCTACTTCACCCATGTCGTGGTCGGCGCGTACCTGGCGTACGCCGCCGTGCTCGCCGGCCTCGAACCGGCCGCCGCGCGCTGGCCCGAGCGGCTGGGCATCGCCGGCGCGATGTACCTGATCGGCAGCTACCTCGCCATGACCGGCTTCGTCACCGAGCGGCTGCTCCAGCGCACGCGGCAGGCGGTGCGCGCGGCGCGCCAGCTGGTGCAGTCGCTCGAGGACCGCACGCGCGAGCTCGATGCGGCGCGGCGCGACGCCGAGCAGGCCAACCTCGCCAAGTCGCGCTTCCTGGCCATGATCAGCCACGAGATCCGCACGCCGATGAACGGCATCCTCGGCACCACCGAGCTGCTGCTGTGGAGCGAACTCGACTCGGTGCAGCGCGAGTTCGCCGAGACCGCGCACCAGTCGGCGCGCGCCCTGCTCGGCCTCATCGACGGCATCCTCGACCTGGCGCGCATCGAGGCCGGCAAGCTGGCGATCGAACCGGCGCCGTTCGACCCGCGCGCGCTGGTCGACGGCGTGCTGGCGCTGATGCGCCCCGGCGCACTGGCGCGCCAGCTCGCGCTGGATGCGAGCGTCGACGCCGCCGTCCCCGAGCGCCTGTCGGGCGACGCGCTGCGCCTGCGCCAGGTGCTGGTCAACCTGGTCGCCAACGCGATCAAGTTCACCCATGCCGGGGGCATCGGCGTGCGCGTGCAGGTGCAGGGCGTGCCGGCGCCGGGCCTGCTGCGGCTGCGCTTCGCGGTGGCCGACAGCGGCATCGGCATCGCCGAGGACAAGCTCACGCGCATCTTCGACCCCTTCGTGCAGGGCGACGCCTCGACCACGCGCGACTACGGCGGCAGCGGGCTCGGGCTTGCGATCGTGCGCCAGCTCGTGCAGCTGATGGGCGGCGAGGTCGGCGTCGCCAGCGAGGTCGCTCGCGGCTCGACGTTCTGGTTCACGCTCGATCTCGGCCGCGTCGACGCACCGCCCGCGCCGGCCGAGGCCGTCGTCGAGACCGCCGCGGTGCCCGGCCGCGTCCTGCTGGTCGAGGACAACGCCGTCAATCAGCTGGTGCTGCAGGCGATGCTGCAGAACCTCGGCTGCACGGTCGAGGTCGTCGGCGACGGTGCCGCCGCCTGCAGCGCGGTGGCGGCACAGCGCTTCGACCTGGTGCTGATGGACTGCCACATGCCGGGCATGGACGGCTACGAGGCGGCGCGCCGCATTCGCGACCGCGAGTCCGGCGGCCATGCCGAGCGCGTGCCGATCGTCGCGCTGACCGCCGCCGCGCTGCCCGAGGACCGTGACCGCTGCTTCGCCGCCGGCATGGACGGCTTCCTCGGCAAGCCGACGAGCATGCCGCAGCTGGCCGCGGCGCTGCGCCGCTGGGTCGGCAGCGCCCACGCGCCGCGGGGCTGAGCGCGCCACAATGGCGCGATGACCCTGCCCAGCTACGACGACGTCGTCGCCGCCGCGCGTCGGCTCGAAGGCCACGCCCACCGCACGCCGGTGCTGACCTCGCGCAGCGCCGACGACGCCCTCGGCGCGCGGCTGTTCTTCAAGTGCGAGAACCTGCAGCGCATGGGTGCGTTCAAGTTCCGCGGCGCCTTCAACGCGCTGTCGCGCTTCGACGCCGGGCAGCGCCGCGCCGGCGTGGTTGCGTTCTCGTCGGGCAACCACGCGCAGGCGATCGCGCTGGCGGCGCGCGAGCTGGGCATGCCGGCGGCGATCGTCATGCCGCGCGACGCGCCGGCGGCCAAGGTCGCGGCGACGCGCGGCTACGGCGGCGAGGTGATCGAGTACGACCGCTACACCGAGGACCGCGAGACGATCGGCCGCCGGCTCGCCGCCGAGCGCGGCATGACGCTCGTCCCGCCGTACGACCATGCGGACGTGATCGCCGGCCAGGGCACCGCGGCCAAGGAGCTGTTCGAGCAGGTCGGCGCGCTCGACGCGCTGTACGTGCCACTGGGCGGCGGCGGGCTGCTCGCAGGCAGCGCGCTGGCCGCGCGCGCGCTGTCTCCGGCGACACGGCTGGTCGGCGTCGAACCCGAGGGCGGCAACGACGGGCAGCGCTCGCTCGCCGCCGGCAGCATCGTCCACATCGACACGCCGCAGACGATCGCCGACGGGGCGCAGACCCAGCACCTCGGGCGCCTTACCTTCGAGATCATCCGCCGCGAGGTCGACGACATCCTCACCGCCAGCGACGCCGAGCTGGTCGAGTGCCTGCGTTTCTTCGCGACGCGCATGAAGCTGGTCGTCGAGCCGACCGGCTGCCTCGGTTTCGCGGCCGCGCGGCGCGCGGGCGACGCGCTGAAGGGGCTGCGCGTCGGCGTCATCGTCAGCGGCGGCAACGTCGACCTGGCGCGACTGTGCGCGCTCACCGCGCCATGAAGGGCGCCGTGCTGCGCCGTCTGGGGGCAGTCGCCGCGCTGCTGGCGCTCGCCGCCTGTGGCGGCAGCGTCGACCGCCAGGACCCGACCGCCACGCTGACCGCGCCGTTCAGCGGCGCGACCGGACTGACCGGCATGCTCGTGCTGTCGGCCGACGCCAGCGACAACGAGAGCGTGCAGCGCGTCGAGTTCCAGGTCGACGGCGTCGAGGTCGGCCGTGTCGAGACGCCGCCATATACCGTGACCTTCGACACCAGCGTCCTCACGGCCGGCCAGCACGTGGTGCGCGCTCGCGCGCGCGACGAGGTGAAGCGCTTCTCGCCGTGGTCGAGCGCCACGGTGCAGATCGCCGGCGACCGCGGCGCGCCGGCCGGCTTCGAGAAGAACGAGGCCTGGATCAGCGGGCTCGCCGGCGCGACCGCCTTCGCGCAGGCCGCCGACGGCCGGCTGTTCGTCGCGCAGCAGACCGGCGAGCTTCGCGTGGTGAAGAACGAGCAGCTGCTCGACGCGCCGTTCGTCCATCTGGTGGTCGACGCGAGCGGCGAGCGCGGCCTGATCGGCGTCGCGCTCGACCCCGACTTCGCGAGCAACGGCTTCGTCTACGTGCACTACACGACGACGCAGGGCGGGACGCACAACCGCATCAGCCGCTTCACCGCCAACGGCGACGTCGCCGTGGCCGGCAGCGAGCAGGTGCTGGTCGACCTGCCGGCGCTGTCGTCGGCGACCGACCGCAACGGCGGCGCGCTGCACTTCGGCGCCGACGGCAAGCTCTATGTCGGTGTCGGCGACAACGCCGATCCGGCGCGCGCGCCCGACGCCGGATCGCCGTTCGGCAAGCTGCTGCGCTTCAACGACGACGGCAGCGTCCCCGACGACGGCCCGCAGGCGGCGACGCAAAGCGGACTGGCGCGCGCCGTGTGGGCGCGCGGCCTGCGCAACCCGGCCACCTTCGCGTTCAACCCCGACAACGGGCGCCTGTTCATCGACGACATCGGCCAGGCCGCCTGGGAGGAGATCGACGAAGGCGCGGCGGGCGCCGATTACGGCTGGCCCGACAGCGAGGGCGCGAGCGTCCCGAGCGGCATCACGCCGCCGCTGTTCGCCTATCCGCATGCGGCGTCGAACCCGCCCGGCGTCGGACCCGGCGGCTTCTTCGTCGGCGCGTCGATCGTCGGCGGCGCTTTCTACCCGCTGAGCAGCGGCAACTTTCCCGACAACGTGCGCGGCAACTACTTCTTCGCCGACCGCGGCGCACGCTTCGTCGCCCGCCTCGACCTCGGCAACGACAACGCCGCCTACGCCTTCGCCAGCGTGACCGACAACCCGGTCGATTTGCTCGTCGGCAGCGACGGCGCGCTGTACGTGCTGACGCGCAGCGCGATCACGCGCATCCGCATTCCACCCTGAGCGCCGCGTGCGGCACGCTGCTTGCCGGTGCCGACTGCCGCACCGCCCGGCGCTCGCCCGAAGGCCGCGCCGCCGAGTTCAGGCCGGCGCCGGCTGCGGCGCGGGCGGTGACGGCGCCAATTGCACGAGACCGCCGAGGCCGCTGCAACTTCCGGCGCTGGCGTGCCAACCAATGGCGTGCCCCGCGAGCGTGGACCGGAGAACGCACCCCGGGGTCACCTGCCAGGCCGAGCGCAACGCACGCCCGACGCAACGGCCGCGTCAACCCGCCAGCGCGAAACTGTCGGCGCGCGCCTCGCGCCACCAGCGCTCGAACACGCGCTGCGGCAGCTTGCCTTCGAGCAGTTCGCCCGGCTGCACGAACGGCAGCAGGTTGGCGAGCAGCTTCACATCGTGGTCGGCGATGCGGCGCACGATGTGCGCGGCGCCGATCTCGTTCGGGTGGCGCAGCCCCGCGGCCTGTACCAGCTCCTTCAGCGCCTCCAGCGTCTTGTCGTGAAACATCGCGACGCGGTCGGCCTTGGTCGGCACGTCGAGCGCGCGCATGCGCTGCGGGTCCTGCGTCGTCACGCCGGTCGGGCAGCGCCCGGTGTGGCAGTGCTGCGACTGGATGCAGCCGAGCGCGAACATGAAGCCGCGCGCCGCGTTGCACCAGTCGGCGCCGAGCGCCATCGCGCGCGCGATGTCGAACGCGCTCACCACCTTGCCGGCGCAGCCGATGCGGATGCGCCCGCGCAGGTTCAGGCCGACCAGCGTGTTGTGCACCAGCAGCAGCCCTTCCTGCAGCGGCGCGCCGACGTGGTCGGTGAACTCGAGCGGCGCCGCGCCGGTGCCCCCCTCGGCGCCGTCGACGACGATGAAGTCGGGCAGCAGCCGGGTCTCGAGCATCGCCCTGGCGATGGCGAACCATTCCCACGGGTGGCCGATGCACAGCTTGAAGCCGGCCGGCTTGCCGCCCGAGAGCTGGCGCAGCCGCTCGACGAACTCGAGCAGCCCGATCGGCGTGGCGAACGCCGAGTGGCGCGCCGGGCTGACGCAGTCGACGCCGACCGGCACGCCGCGCGCAGCCGCGATCTCGGGCGTCACCTTGGCGCCCGGCAGCACGCCGCCGTGGCCCGGCTTGGCGCCCTGGCTCAGCTTGACCTCGACCATCTTCACCTGCGGGTCGCGCGCGGCGGCGGCGAAGCGCTCGGCCGAGAAGCTGCCGTCGTCGCTGCGGCAGCCGAAGTAGCCCGAGCCGATCTCCCAGATCAGGTCGCCGCCGTGCACGCGGTGGTGCGCGCTGATCGAGCCCTCGCCGGTGTCGTGCGCGAAGCGTCCCTTCTTCGCGCCGGCGTTGAGCGCCAGGATGGCGGCGGCCGACAGCGCGCCGAAGCTCATCGCCGAGATGTTGAACACGCTGGCCGAATACGGCTGCGTGCACGACGGCGCGCTGCCGATCGTGACGCGGAAGTCGTGCGAGCCGATCTCGCTGGGCAGCAGCGAGTGGTTGATCCATTCGTAGCCGTGCGCGCCGACGTCGAGCTGGGTGCCGAACGGCCGCTTGTCGGAATCGCCCTTGGCGCGCTGGTAGACCAGCGAGCGCTGCTGGCGCGAGAACGGCGCCGCCTCGCCGTCGCTCTCGATGAAGTACTGGCGCATCTCCGGGCGGATGAACTCGAGGAAGAAGCGCAGGTGGCCGATCACCGGGTAGTTGCGCAGCACCGAGTGGCGCGTCTGGCGCACGTCGTGCAGCCCGGTCAGGCTGAGCGCGCCGAACGCCAGGCACCACAGGCCGCCGGTGCGGAACGCCACCCAGGTGAAGGCGGCGAGCAGGAAGCCGACGCCGCAGGCGAGCCAGGCCAGCCAGCGGATCGGGAACTGCGCGTCGAGTCTCGTCAGCCAGGCCGGCATCGCGGATCCTTTCGCGCGGCGGCGTCCGCCACGCGCGCGGATGGTAGCGGGGTGCCGCCGCGCGGGCAGGCGGGCTTACGCCAAGAAATCGAGCAGCGCGTCGGCCGTCTCCTCGGGCAGTTCCTCGGCGAGGAAGTGCCCGGCCGGCAGCGCCCGGCCCGTCACCTCGGCGCTGCACTGCGCGCGCCACAGCGCCAGCGGGTCGAACAGCCTGGCGACCACGCCGCGCTCGCCCCACAGCACCAGGGTCGGGCAGGCGATCTTCGCGCCGGCGGCGCGCGCGGCGCGGTCGTGGTCGAGGTCGATGCCGGCCGAGGCGCGGTAGTCCTCGCAGGCGGCGTGGATGCCCGCCGGCGTGCAGAAGGTGCGCTCGTATTCGGCCAGCGCCTCGGGCTCGATGAAGTCCGCTCCCTTCGGCCCGCCCCAGCCGCCGAGCTTCCAGCGCAGGTAGAAGGCCGGGTCGCCGCCGATCATCGTCTCGGGCAGCGGGTGCGGCTGGATCAGGTGGAACCAGTGGTAGTAGGCGCTGGCGAAGCGCATGTCGGTCGCCTCGTACATGTCGAGCGTCGGCGCGATGTCGAGCAGCGCGAGCCTCGTCGGCACGGCCGGGTGGTCGAGCGCGAGGCGGTGCGCGACGCGCGCGCCGCGGTCGTGCGCGGCGACGGCGAAGCGTTCGTGGCCGAGCGAGCGCATCAGCGCGACCAGATCGGCGGCCATCGCGCGCTTGCTGTAGTTGGCGTGGTCGGCCGCGCCCGGCGGCTTGTCGGAATCGCCGTAGCCGCGCAGGTCGGCCAGCACCAGTCGAAAGCGCCCGGCCAGGCGCTGCGCGACGCGCCGCCACATCGCGTGCGACTGCGGAAAGCCGTGCAGCAACAGCAGCGGCGGGCCGTCGCGCCGCCCGCCGATGCGCGCGTACAGGCGCACGTCGCCCACGTCGTGATGGCGCGCCTCGAAACCGTCGAACCAGGTCATCGTCGCTCCTTGCCGAGCCAGCCGAACAGCGCGCACACGACGAGCAGCGTGAGCAGCGAAGAGCCCGCCATCGCCTGCGTCGAGGGCGGCGCCGGCGCCAGTGTCATCCCGGCCAGCGTGAAGGCGGTCAGCAGCAGGCACAGCGCCGCCAGCGCGATCCGGCGCCCGCGCGGCAGCGGCGCGCCGCGCAGGTAGAGCGCCAGCCCGGCCGCGACGATCAGCGCCTCGACGGCGAGTGCGAGCGGCAGCCGGTCCCACAGCGCCAGCCCGACGCGCGGCGAGCCGGCGCCGGCCAGCGGCAGCTCGGGCCGGTGCACCAGTGCGTCGAGCAGCCAGTGCGAGAACACGGCCGCGCCGACGAGCGCTGCGGCGCCAAGGTCGACCGAGCGCAGCGACCACGCGGCCAGCCCGACGCCGGCCGCGACCGACCAGGCGACGGCCGCCAGCAGGCCGTGCGAATACGGGAACTCGAATTCCGGCTGGTGTCTGGCGACGAAGTCGGCGGGAATCGCGACCGACTCGACGCCGAGCAGCACCAACGCCCACAGCACAATGTCGAGCAGGAGGGCGGCGGCGACGAACACGCCGAGCGGAACGCGCCGCTCGGCGTGCGCGATGCCCAGTGCCGCGCCGACATGACCTGCGAACATCCGCGTCCCCCCGCTGCGCACCCGATGGTGCCCGAAACCGCGCCGCGACGCCGCGTGCCCGGCAGCGCCGTGCTGCTGCTCGCGGTCGCGCTCGGCGCCTGCAGCGAGGCGCCGCCGGCCGGCTTCAACGGGGTCGTCGAGGTCGAGGAAGTGCAGGTGGCCGCGCCGCTGGCCGGCCGGCTGACCGGGCTGGCGGTGCAGCGCGGTGCGCAGGTCGCGGCTGGCGCGCCGCTGTTCGAGCTCGAGCACCAGAGCGAGTCGGAT
>JBLMVT010000498.1:0-7115 GCA_050256835.1 Betaproteobacteria bacterium
GCGCCGCTCGCGCTGCTGCGCTTCGTACAGCGGCAGAGCGCGCAGGTGGCGCAGCGTCAGCGCCGCGACGTCCTGCGCGACGCCCAGCGCCTGCTCCGGGTCGACGATGCGCGACACGCCGACGGCCGCCGGCAGCCCCGGCACGAGCAGCTTGTCGACGCCGGCGGCGAGCGCACAGGCCCAGCGCAGCCGTGGTAGGCACTCGAGCACGCCGCGCGGCCAGCGCCAGGCGAGCACCGCCTCGACGTCGGCGCAGCCGGCGAGGTCGAGCTCCGGATGCCAGACCCGCAGCGCCAGGTCGCCCGCCGCGTCGCGCAATGCAGCGACAAACGGCTCGGGCGCGATCGGGTCGGTGATCAGCAGCGCGGCCGGCATGAGGTGGCTCACACGGGGATGCCGATCAGGTCGTGGCCCTGCGCGGCGACGATGCGTGCGCGCACGAACTCGCCGCTGCGGTAGGTCTTCGAGGCCTTGAGCGGCGGCTCGAGCAGCACGCGGCCGTCGATCTCGGGCGCGTCGGCGTACGTGCGGCCGACGCCACCCTTGCGGCCGAGCGCGCGCGCCTCGTCGACCAGCACCTGCATGGTCGCGCCGACGCGGCGCTGCAGCTTCGCGACCGACACCGCTTCGGCGACCGCCATGAAGCGCGCGCGCCGCTCCTCGCGCACCTCGGCGGGCAGCTGGCCGGGCAGCCCGTTGGCGGCCGCACCGTCGACGGGCGAGTAGGCGAAGCAGCCGGCGCGGTCAATCCCGGCCTCGCGCACGAAGTCGAGCAGCGTCTCGAACTCGGCCTCGGTCTCGCCGGGAAAGCCGGCGATGAAGGTCGACCGCACGACCAGCTCGGGGCACAGCTCGCGCCAGCGCGCCAGCCGCTCGAGGTTGCGCTCGCCGCTGGCCGGCCGCTTCATGCGCCGGAGCACGTCGGGATGGGCATGCTGGAACGGCACGTCGAGGTAAGGCAGCACCCGGCCTTCGGCCATCAGCGGCAACACCTCGTCGACGTGCGGATACGGGTACACGTAGTGCAGACGCAGCCAGGCGCCATGGTCGGCGGCCAGCGCACCGAGCTCGCGCGCCAGCTCGGCCAGGCGCGTCCGCACCGGCCGGCCGTTCCAGAAGCCGGTGCGGTACTCGAGGTCGACGCCGTAAGCGCTGGTGTCCTGGCTGACGACGAGCAGCTCCTTCACGCCGGCCTCGAACAGGCGAGCGGCCTCGCCGAGCACCTCGCCGACCGGCCGGCTCGCCAGGTCGCCGCGCATCGACGGGATGATGCAGAACGTGCAGCGGTGGTTGCAGCCTTCGCTGATCTTCAGGTAGGCGTAGTGCCTGGGGGTCAGCTTGATACCCTGCGGAGGCAGCAGGTCGGTGAACGGGTCGTGCGGCTTGGGCAGGTGGGAGTGCACGGCGTCGAGCACCTCGTCGGCGGCATGCGGGCCGGTGACCGCGAGCACCTTCGGGTGCACGCTGCGCACCAGGTTGGCATCGCCGCCTGCGGTGCTGCGCGCACCGAGGCAGCCGGTGACGATGACGCGGCCGTTGGCGGCGAGCGCGTCGCCGATCGCGTCCAGGCTCTCCTTCACCGCGGCGTCGATGAAGCCGCAGGTGTTGACGATGACGAGGTCGGCGCCGTCGTAGGTCTTCGACGTCGCATAGCCCTCGGCGGAGAGCCGGGTCAGGATCAGTTCGGAATCGGTCAACGCCTTCGGGCAGCCGAGGCTGACGAAGCCGATCTTCGGCGCGGCGCCGGTGGCCGGCGCGTCGGGGAGAACTGCTTGCATCCGGCGAATTCTCGCCGAACGCGACGGCCTACTTCTTCACGCCGGGAAAGCCCGGCATCAGCGTCTCGGCCTGCTCGGCCATCTTCTTCTGCATCTCGGCAAACAGGTTCTTCGACTGCTCGAGGTAGTTGCCCATCAGCCCCTGCATCAGCGGCGCCTGCGAACCGAGCATCTGGGTCCACGCCTCGGGGCTGAAGGCCTTCGGGTCGTACAGCCCCTTCGACTGCTCGGCCAGGCGCTGCTGCAGCTCGGTGAAGGCCTGGATGTTCTTCTCCAGGTAGGTGCCCATGAAACCCTGCATGGTATGGCCGTAGAAGCGGATGATCTGCGACAGCATCTGCGTCGAGAACATCGGAACGCCGCCGGTTTCCTCCTCGAGGATGATCTGCAGCAGGATGCTGCGCGTGATCTCCTCGCCGGTCTTGGCGTCGCGCACCTCGAAGTCGGTGCCGGCCAGCACCATCTGCTTGACGTCGGCCAGCGTGATGTAGCTGCTGGCCTGCGTGTCGTAGAGGCGGCGGTTCGGGTACTTCTTGAGGATGCGCGGGCCGCTGTGCGCAGTGGCCGTGTCGGCCTTGCCGGAGCGTCGTGCGGTGGCCATGCGGGCGTCTTCGGAGGACTGGGGACGCCGCATTCTAGGGAGGCGGCCCGCAGCGGCCGGAGGGGTTTTCCCGCTGCGGGCTGAGCCCGATCAACCCTTCTTCGCGACGAGCGTCAGGATGTCGTAGCTCGCCACCAGTTCCTCGCGCTGGTTGGTCACCGCGACGTCCCAGGCGACGACGCCCTGCCCGACGCCCTTCGCGTCCTTCCTGCGCCGGTCGATCTTGCGCTTGCACGTCAGCCGCGCGCGGATCGTGTCGCCGATCGCCACCGGCTTGACGAAGCGCAGCGTGTCGAGCCCGTAGTTGGCGAGCACCGGCCCCGGCGCCGGCGAGACGAACAGCCCGGCCGCCGCCGACAGGACGAAGTAGCCGTGCGCGATGCGCTGGCCGAACGCCGATTCCTTCGCGGCGATCTCGTCGAAGTGCATGTAGAAGAAGTCGCCCGAGATGCCGCCGAAGGCGACGATGTCGGCCTCGCTCACCGTGCGGCGGTGCGTCAGCAGAGAGTCGCCGATCCGCAGTTCCTCGAAGTGCTTGCGAAACGGATGCGCTTCCGAGTCGGTCAGCTTCGCGCCGCGCACGAACTCGCCGGTGACGGCGGTCAGCATCGTGGGTGACCCCTGCACCGCCGCGCGCTGCAGGTAGTGGGTGACGGCACGCAAGCCGCCCAGCTCCTCGCCGCCGCCGGCGCGGCCGGGTCCGCCGTGCTTGAGCTGCGGCAGCGGCGAGCCGTGGCCGGTCGATTCGGCGGCGGCCTCGCGGTCGAGCACGAGCAGGCGCCCGTGCCAGGCCGCCATGCGCGGGATCGCTTGTGCGGCGACCCGCGCGTCGCGCGTGACCAGCGTCGCGACCAGGCTGCCGCGGCCGCGGGCGGCCAGCGCGAGCGCCTCGTCGAGGTCGTCGTAGGGCATCAGCGTGCTGACCGGACCGAAGGCCTCGACGTCGTGCACCGCGTCGTTGCGCTGCGGGTCGGCGCACAGCAGCAGCGTCGGCGCGAAGAAGGCGCCGTTGGCCGTGCCTTCCCCGACCGGCGCGAAGCCGTCGCGCGCGCCGAACACGAGTTCGTTGCCCTTCGACAGCTGCGCGACGCGTTCGGCGACGTCGGACTGCTGCGCCTTTGACGCCAGCGCGCCCATGCGCACCTTGTCGTTGGACGGGTCGCCGACGACGACCTTGGCCAGCCGCTCGCGCAACCGACCGGCGACCGCGGCGAGCTGCGCGCGCGGCACGATGGCGCGGCGGATCGCCGTGCACTTCTGCCCCGCCTTGACCGTCATCTCGCGCGCCACCTCCTTGACGAACAGGTCGAACTCCTCGTCGTCGGGCGTGACATCGGGGCCGAGCACGGCGGCGTTGAGCGAGTCGGCCTCGGCGTTGAACGGCACCGAGTGGGCCAGCAGGTTGGGGTGCGAGCGCAGCTTCGTCGCGGTGTCCGCCGAGCCGGTGAAACTGACGACGTCCTGCCCGTCGAGCCGGTCGAGCAGGTCGCCGGTTCCGCCGATGACGAGCTGCAGCGCGCCCGCGGGGAGGATCTGCGACTCGTCGATCAGCCGCACCAGCGCCTCGGTGAGATAGCTGGTCGCGGTGGCGGGCTTGCCGACGCACGGCATGCCGGCCAGGAAGCTCGGCGCGAACTTCTCGAGCAGCCCCCAGACCGGAAAGTTGAAGGCGTTGATGTGCACCGCGACGCCGCCGCGGGGCACCAGGATGTGCGTGCCGGCGAAGCCGCCCTTCTTGCCCAGCGGCACCGCGGGCCCCTCGTGCACGAGGTTGCCCGAGGGCAGCTCGTTGCCGCCGACGCTCGCGTAGGCGTAGAGCGTGCCGCTGCCGCCCTCGATGTCGATCCAGCTGTCGCTGCGCGTCGCGCCGGTGTGCGCCGAGACGGCGTACAGCTGCTCCTTGCGTTCCATCAGATAGCCCGCCAGCGCCTTCAGCAGCGCCGCGCGCTGCTGGAAATCGAGCGCGAGCAGGTTCTTCACGCCGACCGTGCGGGCGAAGGCCACGGCCTCGGCGAAGTCGATCCGTTCGGCGTGGGTGTGCGCGACGGTGCGGCCGTCGACGGCGCTCGCCAGCGATTGCGCGGGCTCGCGGCCGATCCAGCGGCCGGCGATGAAGCTCTGGAGGGTGGGGGTGGTCATGGGGTACGGCGGTCAGGAGAAAGAAAAGAGGCCCTCCCCGCTTCAGGGCGGGAAGGGCCCGGGAGGTTCTCGGCTCAGGGCTGGTACTTCCAGGCCCCGTTCTCGATCTTCACCATCACGCGGGCGCGCTGGTCGAGGCCGAGGTGGTCGGTCGGCGACATGTTGAACACGCCGTGCGCGCCGGCCAGCTCGTGCACGTTCTCGAGCGCGTCGCGCAGCGCGGCGCGGAACTCGGGCGTCCCGGGCTGCGCCTTCTTCAGCGCCTGCGTCGCCGCGGCGTTCATCAGCAGGCCGGCGTCCCAGGCGTGCGCGCCGAAGGTCGACACCGAGCCCTTGCCGTAGGCCTGCTCGTAGCGCCTGACGTAGTCGAGCGCCGACTTCTTCAGCGGGTGGCTGGCTGGCAGCTGATCGGCGACGAGCACCGGGCCGGCGGGCAGGAAGGTGCCGTCGACGTCCTTGCCGCCGACGCGCAGGAAGTCGTTGTTGGCCACGCCGTGCGTCTGATAGTACTTGCCGGCGTAGCCGCGCTCCTTGAGCGCGCGCTCGGGCAGCGCGGCCGGCGTTCCGCTGGCGGCGACCAGCACCGCGTCGGGCTTGGCGGCGACGAGCTTCAGCACCTGCGCGGTCACCGAGGTGTCGGTGCGCGCGTAGCGCTCGTTGGCGACGATGTTGAGGCCCTTGAGCGCGGCGACCTTGGAGAACTCCTGGTACCAGCCCTCGCCGTAGGCGTCGGAGAAGCCGATGAAGCCGACCGTCTTCACGCCGGCGTTGGCCATGTGGGTGGCGATCGCCAGCGACATCATGATGTCGTTCTGCGGCGTCTTGAACACCCAGCGCCGCTTGGCGTCGACCGGCTCGACGATGCGCGACGAGGCGGCCATCGAGATCATCGGCGTCTGCGACTCGGCGGCGACGTCGATCATCGCCAGCGAATTGGGCGTCGTCGTCGAGCCGAGCAGCACGTCGACCTTGTTCTCGGTGACGAGCCGGCGCGCGTTGGTGACCGCGGTGGTCGTGTCCGAGGCGTCGTCGAGCACGATGTAGTTCACCTTCTGCCCGCCGATCGTCTTGGGCATCAGCGTGATCGTGTTCTTCTCGGGGATGCCGAGCGAGGCCGCCGGACCGGTGGCCGACAGCGTCACGCCGACGTTGATGTCGGCGTGCGCGACGCCGGCGGCGACCAGTGCCGCGCCGAGCGCGACCAGGGCTTTCGAGAACTTGCTACGCATCATCTACTCTCCGTGGTGGTGGTGGGTGATCGTTATGCCGAGACGGTGAGACGCCTCGATTTCCTGCGCGCGGCGGCCGGCTCCGGGTGCACCGCCTGCAGCCCGCCGAAGAACAGGTCGGCGACGACGGGCGCCATCGCCTCGTGGGTCAGTTCGCCGTCCGGGCGCATCCAGGTGAACATCCAGTTGATCATGCCGAACAGCAGCATCGTCAGCGGCTTGTCGAGCCGCGCCGCCTGCAGGTCGGGGCGGATCGCGCCGATCGCGGCGGCGAAGGCGGCGATCACGCGCCGCTCGGCCGACAGCACGCGCTCGCGGTCGGGCTCGTCGAGAAAGCGCACGTCCTCGGTGAGCACGCGGTGCGCGTTCTGCGCGCTGGCGTATTCGCGCACGAAGCGCTCGATCAGCCGGCGCAGCCGCGCCGGCGGCTCCAGCCCCTCGCGCTCGACCTCGCCGACCAGCACGACCAGGCGCGTCACGTGGTCCTCGGCGATCTCGACCAGCAGCCGGTACTTGTCGCGCACGTAGTGGTAGAGCGCCGCCTTGGACATGCCGCAGGCCCGCGCCACCTCGTTCATCGACGTGCCGGGGTAGCCCTGGCGCGCGAACAGCGCGGCGGCGTGGGCGAGGATGTCCTCGCGCTGCGCGTCGTAGCCGGGGGCGCGGCCGCGCGGCATCAGCGCTCGTCGAAGCTCAGCACCACCCGCTCGGTCAGCGGGTGCGCCTGGCAGGTGAGCACGAAGCCGGCCGCCACCTCGGCCTTGTCGAGCGCGAAGTTGCGCTCCATGCGCACCTCGCCCTCGACCAGCTTGGCGCGGCAGGTGCCGCACACGCCCGAGGTGCACGAGAACGGCACCTCGAGCCCCGCCGCCGAGGCGGCATCGAGGATGCTCGGCTGGTCGCGGCGGAAGTCGATTTCGCGGCGCAGGCCGTCGCGCACGATGACGACGCGCGCGCTCTCCGCGTCGCCCGGCTGCGCCTCGTGCACCACCGCGCCGACCCGGTCCGCGCCGCCCGCCGGCTGGGCGATGCCGAAGCGCTCGATGTGGATGCGATCCTCGGGCACGCCGGCGGCCAGCAGCGCGGCCTCGGCCTGGTCGTTCATCTGGAACGGGCCGCAGACATAGGCATGGGCGATGCCCGCTGCGGGCACGACCGTGCGCAGGAACTCGGCCACCTTGTCGCGGTCCATCAGCCCCATGTTGAGCGGCGAATCGGTCGGCTCGTCGGAGAACACGTGGTGCAGAACCAGGCGCGTGAGATACCGGTTCTTCAGGTCCTCGATCTCCTCCTTGAACATCGTCGAGGCGAGCGCGCGGTTGCCGTAGATCAGCGTGAAGTGCGACTGCGGCTCGCGCGCCAGCACCG
>JBLMVT010000499.1:0-2546 GCA_050256835.1 Betaproteobacteria bacterium
ACGGGCGAAGGCATCGGCGGGCTGATTCCGGCCGACGGCGCCGGCGCGGCGCGCTGGATCTCGTACCTCTCGGTGGCCGACGTCGATGCCGCCTGCGCGGCGGCGCTCGCCGCCGGCGCCAAGGCGCGGGTCGCGCCGGCCGATGTCGCCGGCCACGGCCGCGGCGCGCTGATCGCCGACCCGACCGGTGCCGAGCTGTGGCTGTGGCGCAGCAATGCCGGCGACCGGCCCGACCCGGCGCAGACGCCGGTCGGCGCCTGGTACTGGAACGAGCTGGAGACGCCCGACGCGAAGACCGCGCTCGCCTTCTACGAACGCGTCGCCGGCTACACGCACGACGCCATGGACATGGGTGCACAGGGCACCTACTACCTGCTCAAGGGCGCCGACGGTGTCGCCCGCGCCGGCCTGATGCAGACCACGATGTCGCCGCCGATGTGGCTGCCCTACGTGCGCGTGGCCGACTGCGACGCCAGCGCCGCGCAGGCGGCGACGCTCGGGGCGCAGGTCGTCGTGGCGCCGACCGACATCCCCGGCGTCGGCCGCTTCGCCGTGCTGATCGACCCGCAGGGCGCCGGGCTGGCGATCATCAAGGGCCAGCCGGGCTGACGCGGTTGCTATCCTGCCGGCCTTCATGGCCGGCATCCACATCACCGACATCGAGGCCGCCATCAACTGGTGGCGCGAGCGCTCGCCCTCGCCCGACGGTGTCACCGCGTGCGCCGAGGTGCGCGCGCTGGCCGAGGTCTACGCGCTGCTGGTCTACTACCACGAGCCGCTGTGCGACGAGGACGGCATGCCGGCCGCGGCGAAGACCGCCTGGCTCGCCTGGTACGCGAGCACGCCCGATGCGCCGTGCATCGCCATCTGCTCGACCAGCCAGGGCGACGATGTCTGCAAGGGCTGCGGACGCACCTTCGACGAGGTGCAGCACTGGACGGCGATGACGCCGGCGGCCAAGCGCGCGACCTGGCGCCGCATCACGATGGAAGGCACGGCCTGGCGCTTCAACCGCTACGCCGAGCGCGCGCGCCGCGCCAGCGGCGTCGACCACCCGCCGCCCGAGTCGCTCGCCGGCGAGGGCCGCGGTTGAGCGAGCGCGACGGCGCGCCGCGGCCGACACTCGCGCCGACCACGCTCGCCGGCAGCGCGCGGCGCATCGCCGAGCTGGCCTGGCCGGTGTTCGCTGGCCAGCTCGCGGTGCTCGGCTTTTCCACCATCGACACGCTGCTGGTCGCCCGCTACGCCGCGCTCGACCTCGCTGCGCTGGCCGTCGGCGCCGCCGTCTATGCCTCGGTGTTCGTCGGCTTCATGGGCGTCGTGATGGCGGTCGGGCCGATCGCCGGCCAGCTCTACGGCGCGCGCCGGCTCGACGAGTGCGGCCGCCAGCTGCACCAGGCGATGTGGCTCGCACTCGCCATCGCCGTCCTCGGCTGCGCGCTGCTGCTCGCGCCCGACCCGTTCCTCTGGCTCGCCCGCGCCGAGCCCGCCGTCTCGCACAAGGTGCGCGCCTATCTCGGCGCGCTCGCGTTCGCGCTGCCGGCGTCGCTGCTGTTCACCGCCTGGCGCGGCTTCAACGTCGCGGTGTCGCGGCCGAAGGCGGTGATGGCGCTGCAGGTGGCGGCGCTGGCGTTCAAGGTGCCGCTGTCGTGGTGGCTGATCCACGGCTTCGCGGTCGGCGGCTGGCACGTGAGGGCGCTCGGCGTCACCGGCTGCGGCGTCGCCACCGCGATCGTCATGTGGGCGCAGTTCGCCGGCGCGCTCGTGCTGATGCGTCGCGACCCGTTCTATGCCCGCTTCGGCCTGCGCCATGCGCGCTTCCGGCCCGACGCGGCGGCGCTGAAGGCGCTGCTGCGGCTGGGCGTCCCGATGGGCGCGTCGGTGCTGATCGAGGTCACCGGCTTCACCTTCATGGCGATCTTCATCGCGCGGCTCGGCACCACGCCGGTGGCCGGGCATCAGATCGCCGCCAACCTGGTCGCAATGATGTTCATGCTGCCGCTGGCGCTGGGCAACGCGACCGGCACGCTGGTGGCGCAGCGCGTCGGCGCGGCCGACGTGCCCGACGCCTGCCGGCTCGCCTGGCACGGGCTGGCGATCGCGCTGGGCGCCGGCGCGCTGCTCGGTGCGCTGGTGTTCGGCGCGCGCGGCGCGATCGTGCGCACCTACAGCGACGATCCGCTGGTCGTCGCCGCTGCGCTGCCGCTGGTCGCCTGGGCCGGCGTGTTTCACCTGGGCGACGCCGCGCAGGCGCTGGCCTCGGCCGTGCTGCGCGCCTGGCACGTGGCGACGCTGCCGGTGGTCATCTACGCGCTCGCGCTGTGGGGCCTCGGACTCGGCGGCGGCTACCTGCTGGCGTTCGACTCGTCCGGCGTCGCGCCCGCGGCGTTGACCGGTGCGCCGGGGTTCTGGGCAGCGGCGAGCGCGGGGCTCGCGGTGGCGGCGATCGGGCTGGTGGCCGTGCTGGCGGCGCTGCAGCGGGTGCGGCTGCGCGAGGGGTGATGAGGCGTCGCGGGGCCGAACCGCTGCCTGGCCGTGCGCTCGGT
>JBLMVT010000500.1:0-3410 GCA_050256835.1 Betaproteobacteria bacterium
CTGTCGCCGTAGGCCAGCACGTCGGGCGCGAGGCCCTGCGCCTGCATCACGTCCTCGCTGCCCCAGAACGGAAGCGTGGCCATCTCAGACCCGCACGTCGATGGTGAGCGCGGGGTCGAAGGCCGCGTTCTCGGTCTTGCCCTGCGGCGCGTAGCCGCGCGGGTTGGCGACGACGCGGGTGTCGCCCAGCCGATAGTCGAAGCTGTCGTGCACGTGGCCGTGCAGCCAGGCCAGCGGCTGCCAGCGCCGGATGCGCTCGTCCAGGTCGGATACGAAGCAGGCGTTGAGCGGCGAGCCCGCGAAGCGCGCGGCGACGCTGCCGGTCGACGGTGCGAAGTGCGTGACGACGACCGTCGGCTCGCGACTCGCGGCGAACTGCTGCTCGAGCCAGTCGACCGACTGGTCGAACAGCATCTGCGACACGGCGGCGTTGAAGGTCGCGTCGAAGTCCGGGGCGATGCGGATGCGCGTGAAGTCGCGCACCAGCGTCGACACCTTGGCCAGCGCCTCCTCGCGCTGCTCGCGCGAGGCATACAGGCGGTGGTCAGACCACAGGGTGCAGCCGAGGAAGCGCACGCCGCCGAAGCGCCACACCTCGCGCTCGAGCACGCGCAGCGACGTGCCCTCGGCGCGCGCGCGCAGCTCGCGGTGCGTGGTCTGCAGGTCGCTGCCGTAGAACTCGTGGTTGCCGGCGACGAACAGCGCCGGCCGGCCGTCGTACCAGCGGCGCGCCCATTCGACGGCGGCGGCCGGCCGGTGCAGGTCGCCGGCCAGCACGACGACATCGGCATCGGTGGCCGGTGGCTCGAACGGGTAGACCGAGAGGTGCAGGTCGGACAGCAGGGCGATCTTCATCGGGTTTGTCACCTTTGCGGCACATCGGCCGTCTAACGACCATACCGCAAACACTTTCCCAGAGACGCCGTCATGTTTCGACCCTTGCGCACCGAGTCCATCCGCAACGAGGCGCCGGCGACCGCTCCCGGCGACGACGAGGCGGCGCTGGTCGAGCGCGCCTGCGAGGGCGACGCCTCGGCGTTCGAGGCGATCATGCGGCGCCACAACCGGCTGCTGTTCCGCACCGCCCGCGGCATCGCCGGCGACGACGCCGAGGCGCAGGACGCGGTGCAGGAGGCCTGGCTGCACGCATTCACCCGGCTGGCGGCCTGGCGCGGCGAGGCCCGGCTGGGCACCTGGCTGGCGCGCATCGCGGTCAACGCCGCGCTCGACGCGCAGCGCAAGCGCGGCCGGCTGGTCGTGCTCGACGCGCCGGCCGAAGACGATGAATCGGCCACCCCACCGGAGCCCATGATGTCCCAGGCCAGCGACACCCCCGACAGCGCCGCCGAGCGCGGCGAGCTGCGCGCGCTGCTGCAGCGTGCCATCGAGGCGCTGCCGCCGATCTATCGCAGCGTGTTCATGCTGCGCGCGGTCGAGGAGCTGTCGGTCGACGAGACGGCGTATTGCCTGCGCGTCAGCGACTCGGTGGTGAAGACACGCTACCTGCGCGCCCGCGCCATGCTGCGCGACGCGCTGACATCGCAGGTGCTCGACACGCATTCGCGCGAAGCGTTCGCCTTCGCCGGCGCGCGCTGCGACGCCGTGGTGGCCCACGTGCTCGGCGTGCTCGACCGCCGCGGCCTGATCCGGCGGCACTGACGCCGCACTTCCTTCTTTCTTCCTCAACCCCAAGGAGATGACCATGAACGGTCAGGGAATCGCTTTGCCCCTCGACGTATCGTCACTGATCGCCACGCGCCGCCGCGCGCTGCAGGGCGGCCTCGTGCTGTCGGCCGCCGCGGTGGCGATGCTCGGCGGACGGCCCGCGCTGGCCGCCGGCAAGAACGGCAGCGAGGGTGACCTGAAGATCCTCGCCAGCGCGCTGGCCGCGGAACACCAGGCAGTGGCGGCCTACCAGGTCGGCGCCGAGAGCGGCCTGCTCAGCGCGGCGGTCAAGCCGGTCGCGCTCGAATTCCAGTCGCACCACAAGGCGCACGCCGACCTGCTGGCCGCGACGCTGACCAAGCTCGGCGGCAAGCCCGCCGGCCCGAAGGGGAACTACGACTTCCCGGTCGACAAACTCAAGTCGCAGGCCGACGTGCTGCGCTTCGCGGCGAGCCTCGAGCAGGGCGCGATCACGGCCTACCTCGGCGCGGTGCCGGCGTTCGCCGACCGCGCGCTCGCGCAGGCCGCGGCCAGCATCCTCGGCGACGAGGCGATGCACTGGGCAGTGCTGCGCCAGGTGCTCGGCGAGACGCCGGCCGTGCCGCACGCCTTCATGTCGTAACGCGATTCCCGCGGGGCGGCGCACGCCGCCGCCCCGCCTTCCGAGGAGACTTCGATGACACCGCATCGTGGATGCGGCGTGCTCGTCCGCACGCCGCTCGCGCTCGCCGCCAGCACCGCCGTGCTCGCGGCCGCCGCCGCCCTGCTAGCCGCCTGCGGCGGCTCCGACGACAGCGCCGCGCGCGAAGCCGAGCTGGCCGCGCAGGGCAAGCAGATCTTCCGCTTCGAGACCTTCGGCGACGAGGCGTTCTGGACCGACCAGCTGCGCATGAACGAGGTCATTGGCGCGGCGGTCGACCCGACCACCGCGCTCGCGGTCGGGCTGAAGGTCGATGCCGAGGCGCTGCCGCAGGCGGTGGTCGACGGCATCGCCAACGGCAGCATCGACCTGAAGAGCCCGGCCACCACCGTCGCGCTGCTCAAGCTGAACGCCGTCGTCGGCGTGAAGGGCACGGTCGAGACGGTGAACGGGGTCGACACCCTGACGCGCGTCGGCATCACCTGCGCGCTGTGCCATTCGACGGTCGACGACTCGTTCGCCAAGGGCATCGGCAAGCGGCTCGACGGCTGGCCGAACCGCGACCTGAACTCGGGCGCGATCATCGCGCTGTCGCCCGCGCTCGACGCCGCCGCCAAGGCGGTGTTCAACGGCTGGGGCGCGGGCAAATTCGACCCGCGCCACAACGTCGACGGCCTGAGCAAGCCGGTGGTGATCCCGCCGGCCTACGGGCTGGCCGGCATCCACAGCATCACCTACACCGGCGACGGCGGCGACATCGCCTACTGGAACCGCTACGTCGCGGTGGCCGAGATGGGCGGGCTGGGCACGGTGACCGAGCCTCGCCTGAACCTGTCGATCACGCACGGCACGCAGGACCTGGTGAGCGACAAGCTGCCGGCGCTGCAGGCCTACCAGCTGACGCTCGCCGCCCCGCCGGCCCCGGTCGGCAGCTTCGACGCCGCCGCGGCGGCGCGCGGCAAGGCGCTGTTCGAGGGCAAGGGGCATTGCATCGCCTGCCACGGCGGCAGCGCGTTCACCGACGCCAACTCGACGCTGCACCCTCCGGCCTACTCGATGGCCGAGCCCGAGTCGCCGAGCTACGCGTCGCGCTCGGCGACCAAGC
>JBLMVT010000501.1:0-2909 GCA_050256835.1 Betaproteobacteria bacterium
ATGGACATCAGCGTGTTCGGACTCGGCTACGTCGGCGTCGTCGCCGCGGGCTGCCTCACCGCCGACGGGCACCGCGTGATCGGCGTCGACCCGAACGCGGGCAAGCTCGCGCTGATCGCCCGCGGCGTGCCGCCGATCGTCGAGCAGGACGTCGACCGGCTGATCGAGAGCGCGGTCGAATCGGGCCGGCTGCGTGCCACCCCCGACGCGCGCGATGCGGTGCACGGCTCCGAGATCTCGCTCGTGTGCGTCGGCACGCCGAGCCAGCTCAACGGCGCGCTCGACCTGCGCTACGTGCGCGCGGTGTGCGAGGAGATCGGCGCGGCGCTGCGCGACAAGGACGCCTTCCACGTCGTCGTCGCGCGCAGCACCATGCTGCCCGGCACGATGCGCGACGTCGTCATCCCGACGCTGGAAGAGGCCTCCGGCAAGCGCGCCGGGCGCGACTTCGGCGTCTGCGTCAACCCGGAATTCCTGCGCGAGGGCACGGCGGTGCACGACTACCGGCATCCGCCCAAGACGGTGATCGGCGCGACCGACGGCGCCAGCGCCGGGCGGCTGGCTGGGCTGTACGCCGGGCTCGAGGCGCCGCTGGTGCAGACCAGCATCGAGACCGCCGAGATGGTCAAATACGTCGACAACGTCTGGCACGCGACCAAGGTCGCGTTCGCCAACGAGATCGGCACGCTGTGCAAGCCGCTGGGGATCGACAGCCACGAGGTGATGTCGATCTTCTGCCGCGATACCAAGCTCAACCTGTCACCGACGTATCTGCGGCCCGGCTTCGCCTTCGGCGGCTCGTGCCTGCCCAAGGACCTGCGCGCGCTCGACCACAAGGCGCGCACGCTCGACCTCGAGCTGCCGCTGCTGCACTCGATCCTGGCCAGCAACCAGCGCCAGATCGACCGCGGCGTGGCGATGGTCGCTGCCACAGGCAAACGCAAGGTCGGCGTGCTCGGCTTCTCGTTCAAGGCCGGCACCGACGACCTGCGCGAGAGCCCGCTGGTCGAGGTGATCGAGCGCCTGATCGGCAAGGGCTACGAGCTGGCGCTGTACGACCGCGCGGTCAACCTGGCGCGGCTGACCGGTGCCAACCGCGACTACATCCTCAACCACATCCCGCACATCTCGCGGCTGATGCAGCCGTCGATCGACGCCGTGCTGGCGCACGCCGAGGTCGTCGTCGTCGGCAACGCGGCGCCGGAGTTCCGCGCCGCGATCGAGCGGCTGCGGCCCGGTGTCGCGGTGGTCGACCTGGTGCGCATCGACCCGGCGCGGCGCAGCGTCGCCGGCCAGTACGACGGCATCTGCTGGTGAGGCCTCCGATGGCCACCGCGCGCCGCGTCCTGATCATCGTCGAGAACCTGCCCGCGCCGTTCGACCGCCGCGTCTGGCAGGAGGCGACGACCCTGCGGGACGCCGGCTACGGCGTCGCGATCGTCTGCCCGACCGGCAAGGGCTGCGAGGCGCGCCACGAGACGCTGGAGGGCATCGACATCTACCGCCACCCGCTGCCGCACGAGGCGGCCGGCGCGCTCGGCTACGCGCTCGAGTACGGCGCGGCGTTGTTCTGGGAGTTCGTGCTCGCCTGGCGCGTATGGCGCCGGCAAGGCTTCGACGCGATCCACGCCTGCAACCCGCCCGACCTGATCTTCCTCGTCGGCGGCTTCTTCAAGCTGCTGCTCGGCAAGCGCTTCGTGTTCGACCACCACGACATCGGCCCCGAGCTGTACGAGGCCAAGTTTGGCCGCCGAGACCTGTTCCATCGGCTCCTGCTGGCCGCCGAGCGCTGGACCTTCCGCACCGCGGACGTGTCGATCGCCACCAACGAGTCGTACCGCCGCATCGCCATCGAGCGCGGCCGCATGGATCCGGACAAGGTGTTCGTCGTGCGCAGCGGGCCGAATCTGGAACGCCTCAAGGTGGCGCCGCCGGTCGAGGCGCTGAAGCGCGGGCGGCGCTTCCTGGTCGGCTACGTCGGCGTGATGGGCGCGCAGGAGGGCATCGACCTGCTCCTGCGCGCGGCCCGGCGCATCGTGCGCGAACTGGGCCGCGACGACGTGCAGTTCGGGCTGGTGGGCGGCGGTACTTCGCTGGAGGCGATGAAGGCGCTGGCGCGCGAGCTGGGCATCGCCGAGCACGTGACCTTCACCGGCCGCGTGTCCGACGCCGAGCTGCTGGCCATGCTCAACACCGCGGACGTCTGCGTCAACCCGGACGTGGCCAACGAGATGAACGACAAGTCGACGATGAACAAGATCATGGAGTACATGGCGCTCGGCAAGCCGATCGTGCAGTTCGACCTCATCGAGGGCCGCTGGTCGGCGCGCGAGGCGTCGCTGTACGCGCGCCGCAACGACCCGGCCGACTTCGCCGACTGCATCGTCGCCCTGCTCGACGACCCCGAGCGGCGCGCGCGCATGGGCGCCTACGGACGCCAGCGCGTGCTGCACGAGCTGGAATGGAAGTACGAGGCGCCCAAGCTGCTCGCCGCGTACGAGGCGTTGTTCGGCGTGCCGCAAGCCGCGCCGCGGGCCGCCGGATGAACGCGGCTCCGCTCGCTCCGGCGGCGGCGGTCGCGCCGTCGCTGCGCGCGAAGGTGATCGCCGGGCTGCTGTGGTCCGTCTTCACCAGCTGGGGCGGCCGGCTGCTGTCGCTCGCGACCTTCGTCGTGCTGGTGCGCTATGTCGGCCCGCCCGAGGTCGGGCTGCTCGCCGCCGCGATGGTCGTGCTGAATTTCGCCGAGCTGTTCGTGGAGCAGGGCTTCGTCTCGGCGATCGTGCAACGGCGCGAGATCACGCCCGAGCAGCTCGGCGCGGCTTTCGTCGTCAACATCGCGCTCGGTGCGCCCGTGTTCGCGGCGCTCGCCGCGGGCGCGCCTTGGCTCGCGAGCGCGATGCGCGTCGAGG
>JBLMVT010000502.1:0-3848 GCA_050256835.1 Betaproteobacteria bacterium
CCGAACTTGGCCTGCACGGCGGCCGCGTCGAGCCGCTCGTTGCTCATCGTGTTGATCAGCGTGACATGGCCGTCGACCAGCTGCGCCAGGTCCTTGTCGCCGGTCGAGATCACGACGTCCAGGCCCTGCCCGGCGGCGACGCGCGCCAGCGTGCCGATGGCGTCGTCGGCCTCGATGCCCGGCACCGCCAGCACCGGCCAGCCGAGCAGCCGCACGGCCTCGTGGATCGGCTCGATCTGTCGCACCAGGTCATCGGGCATCGCCCTGCGGGTCGCCTTGTAGCCGGCGTACCAGTCGTCGCGGAAGGTCCGTCCCGGCGCGTCGAACACGCAGGCCGCGAGCGTGGGCTTCACGTCGGCGAGCGCCTTGCGCAGCATCGCGATCATCCCGTGCAGCGCGCCGGTCGGCACGTCGTCCGGGCCGCGCAGGTCGGGCAGCGCGTGGTAGGCGCGGTACAGGTAGCTCGAGCCGTCGACCAGCAGCAGTGTCTTGTTCTGCGTCATCGGCCGATTGTCGGGCAGCGCGCCGGGCCTCCTAGAATGGCCGCATGAGGTACCTTGCGCCGGCGACCGTCCTCGCCCTCACGTTGACCTGCCTCGCCTCGCATGCCGCCGGCGGGGCGCCAGCCGGGGACGCACCGGCCCCGCGCCAGCGCGGCGGCGAGCCCGCCGTGCAACGCACGGTGATCGAGGACGACGGCTCGCGTATCGAGGAGCTGCGGGTGCGCGGCCAGACGCGGCGCATCGTCGTGCAGCCCAAGGTCGGCCCGAAGGCCGGCTACGAGATCCTCACCGGCGACGGCCTGCGGGAGCCGCCGGCCGGCGGCGGCAACGCCTCCGCCTCGCAGGGGGCGACCGGCCAGCGCGTCTGGCACGTGCTGTCGTTCTGAGGCCGATGGCGGTCTTCACCGAGGTCTCGTTCGACGAGGCCGCCGAGCTGGTCGCGCGGCTGGACATCGGCCGCCTGCTCGCACTCGAGGGCATCGTCGCCGGCATCGAGAACACCAACTACTTCGCCGACACCGAGCGCGGCCAGTACGTGCTGACGATCTTCGAGCGGCTCGACGCCACGCAGCTGCCGTTCTACCTGCACCTGATGAAGCATCTCGCCGAGCGCGGCATCCCGGTACCCGCGCCCCACGCCGACGCCGCCGGCGCCCTGCTGCACACGCTGCGCGGCAAGCCGGCCGCGGTGGTCGACCGGCTGCGCGGCAGCCACGAGCTGGCGCCCGGCGAGTCGCACTGCGCGCAGGTCGGCGCCATGCTGGCGCGCATGCACCTGGCCGGGCGCGACTACGAGCGCCGCCAGCCCAACCTGCGCGGACTGGCGTGGTGGCGCGAGACCGTGCCGCTGGTCGTGCCCTTCCTCGACGCCGCCCAGCGCGCGCTGATCGAGTCGGAGCTGAAGGCCCAGGAGTCGCTCGCGGCCACGCCGGCCTTCGCCGCGCTGCCCGCCGGACCGATCCATGCCGACCTGTTCCGCGACAACGTCATGTTCGACGCCGCCGGCCGGCTTACCGGCTTCTTCGACTTCTATTTCGCCGGCGTCGACCGCTTCGTCTACGACCTCGCGATCTGCCTGAACGACTGGTGCATCGACCTGGCGACTGGCCGGCTCGACGAAGCGCGCGCCGACGCCTTCGTCGCCGCCTACGACGACCGGCGCCGGCTGGCCGACGCCGAACTCGAAGCGCTGCCGGCGATGCTGCGCGCCGGCGCGCTGCGCTTCTGGGTGTCGCGGCTGTGGGACCTGCACCTGCCGCGCGACGCCTCGATGCTCGAGCCGCACGACCCGCGCCACTTCGAGCGCGTGCTGCGCGAGCGCGTCGCGCGCCCCTGGACGTGGCGCAGATGACCCCCGGCATCCCGGCGCCGCCGCTGCGCCTGAGGAACGTTCCCGCGCGGCGCGGCTGGCTGTGGGTGCGGCAGGGCTTTCGCGTGTTCTTCGCCCACCCGCTGGCCTTCACCGCGCTGTTCGCCGCCTTCCTGTTCGCCGCCATGCTGCTGCTCGCGCTGCCGGTCGTCGGCTCGATGCTGCTGCTGATGTCGCTGCCGCTGCTCACGCTGGTGTTCATGATGGCCAGCGCCGGCGTGCTCGCCGGCAGGGTGCCGACCCCGCTGCTGTTCGTCGAGCCGCTGCGCGGCGGCGATGCCCGGCGCAAGCGGCTGCTGCTGCAGCTGGGCATCGCCTACGCGCTGGGCACGCTGTTCATCGTCACCTTCTCCGACTGGGCCGACGGCGGCGCGATGCGCTCGCTGGAAGACGCGCTGCGCATCGGCAACGCCGAAGAGGTGCAGATCGTGCTCCAGCAGTCGGACCTGCAGTTCGGCATGCTGCTGCGCCTGGGACTGGCCGCGCTGCTGTCGCTGCCGTTCTGGCACGCGCCCGCGCTGGTCTGGTGGGGCGGCCAGGGCTTCGCGCAGTCGCTGTTCTCGAGCAGCGTCGCGTGCTGGCGCACGCGCAACGCGCTGGTGCTGTACGGCCTGGGCTGGGCACTGCTGATCACGCTGTTCGCGCTGCTCGCCTCGGTCGTGTTCGGGCTGCTCGGCAGCCGCGAGATGATCGGCGTGGCCGCGCTGCCCGCCGGCCTGATGTTCTCGACCGCCTTCTACGCATCGCTCTACTTCATCTTCGTGGACACCTTCGAGACCCAGCCGGCGGCAGAGGCCGGCGCATGAGGCCGGGCGCGCTGGCTGTTCTGGCCGCCCTGGCGCTGGCGCCCGCCGTGCACGCCGACGACGCCCCGCCGCCCACCGCGCAGCACAGCGAGGCCGCCACCGGCCTGCTCGACGACATCATCGCCAACGCGCGCTGGGTGCTCGGCGGCTCGCTCAACTCGGCGCCGGACTACGCCGGCTCGGGCCACCGCGACAACAAGCTGTCGCCGCTCTACGCGCTGCAGTACGGCCGCGTGCGCTTCAGCGCCGGCGGCGCCGGCGGGCTGCTCAACTTCGGCATCGACGTCGCCGGCCCGGGCGCCAGCGCCGAGCTGAAGACCAGCGGCAAGATCAAGGTCGGGGCGTCGCTGCGCATCGACACCGGCCGCCGCAGCTCCGACTCGGTCGACCTGGCCGGCCTGCCCGAGGTTCGCCGCACCCTGCGCGGCCGCCTCTACGCCGCCACCGATCTGACCCGGCGCTGGACCGTCAGCGCCAGCCTGGCCCAGGACCTGCTCGGCCGTGGCGGCGGCGCGCTGGTCAGCGCCGACGCCGGCTACGCACTGCCGACCTCGCCGCGCACCACCTGGACGGCCGGCGGCGGCGTGTCGTTCGGCGACCGCACCTACATGCGCAGCTACTACGGGGTGTCCGAAGCGGCCTCGGTGACGTCGGGCCTGCCGGCCTTCGACGCCGGCGCCGGCCAGCGCGACCTGCACTTCGGCCTCGGCTGGACCAGCGCGCTCACCCCGCGCTGGATCGGCTTCGCCTCGCTCGGGGGCAGCCGGCTGCTCGGCGACGCCGCGACGAGCCCGCTGACCCACAACCGCAACTCGGTGACGGCGTCGGTGGGCATCGGCTACCGCTGCTGCAAGCCCTGAGCGCGGGCCTGCAGCGGGCGAGGCTCAGGGCACCGGCGTCAGCTTCGCGACCTCGAGCATCAGCCACTTCATGCCGTGGCGGCCGAAGCTGACCTGCGCGCGCGCATCGGCGCCGCTGCCTTCGAGGGTGACGATCACGCCCTCGCCGAACTTGCCGTGGAACACCGACTGGCCGGCGCGCAGGCCGTGCGACGCGCGCGCGGCGGCGTAGGCCGGTGCGGCCGGCGCCTCGCTGCGCCGGCCCAGGCCGACCACCGAGCCCAGTCCGCTGCCGCGCGCCCACGCGCTCTGGTACTCGCGCGCATAGCCC
>JBLMVT010000503.1:0-2550 GCA_050256835.1 Betaproteobacteria bacterium
GATCCAGCCGTAGCGGTGCGCCCAGTCGGCCGAGACGAGCGCGAGCAGCAGTCCCTGGCCGGCGCCGGCCAGCGTGGTGAAGAAGACGACCGACAGCGCAGGGTTCATCGCTTCACCACGAGGTGACGTCGTCGAGCGACGGGTCGCTCTGCGGCGGCTGCGGCAGGCGGCCGTCCTTCTTGAGCGGGTTGTCGGCGCGCACGAGCTGGTCGGTCTCGGTGGCCGCGTCGGTGCGCCGGCGCGGCAGGTAGTGGTTGGCCGGCTGCGTGCCCCACTCGGGCATCAGCTGGTAGCCGCCACGCTCGCGGATCGCCTTCGAGACGACCGACTCCTCGTCGTGGATGTCGCCGAACAGGCGCGCGCTGGTCGGGCAGGCGAGCACACAGGCGGGCTTGCGGTCGCGCTCGGGCAGGCTCGCGTCGTGGATGCGGTCGACGCACAGCGTGCACTTGGTCATCACCTTGCGCTTCTCGTCGAACTCGCGCACGCCGTAGGGGCAGGCCCACGAGCAGTACTTGCAGCCGATGCACCTGTCGTAGTCGACCAGGACGATGCCGTCTTCCTTGCGCTTGTACGAGGCGCCGGTCGGGCACACCGGCACGCACGGCGGATCCTCGCAGTGCAGGCAGCTCTTCGGGAAGTGCACCGTCTGCGTGTTCGGGTATTCGCCGACCTCGAAGGTCTGGACGCGGTTGAAGAAGGTGCCGTTCGGGTCGGCGTCGTAGGGGTTGAAGTCGGCCAGCGCCCCGGCCGCGCCGGAGGTGTTCCATTCCTTGCACGAGGTGACGCAGGCATGGCAGCCGACGCAGACGTTGAGGTCGATGACCAACGCGAGTTGTGTCATGGCTTTCGTTCCGATTCGATGCGCCCGGCGACGAACGCCTGCCATCTGCGCCGCGCCTTGCCGAATGCGCCGGGGGCTGCGGGCACCGCGGCGAACTGCGGCCAGCTCTCGGCCGGCTCGTCGGCGGCGGCCGGATAGATGCGCACGCGAACGTCGTACCAGCCGGCCTGGCCGGTTACCGGGTCGGAGTTCGACAGGGTTCCCTCGCCGGTGTGCGGCAGCTCCTCGGAGATCAGGTGGTTGAGCAGGAAGCCGCGGCGCGACTCGTTGGCGTCCTGGCTAAGCTGCCACGCGCCCTGCGCCTTGCCGATCGCGTTCCACGTCCACACCGTGCCGGGCTCGACCGCCTCGCTGTAGCGGCACTGGCAGCGCACCTTGCCCCATTGCGACTCGACCCACAGCCAGCCGTCGTCGGCGACGCCGGCGGCGCGCGCGGTCTTCGGGTTGACGAACAGGTAGTTGTGGGCGTGGATCTGGCGCAGCCAGGCGTTCTGCGAGTCCCACGAGTGGTACATCGCCATCGGTCGCTGCGTCACCGCGGCCAGCGGGTACTTGTGCAGGTCGGTCGCCTGCGCCTCCAGCGGCGGCGACCAGAACGGCAGCGGGTCGAAATGGCGCGCCACGCGGGCGCGCAGGTGCTCGGGTGGCCGGCGCCCGGCGCGCTTGCCCTCGGCCGCCGAGCGGAAGCTCTGCAGCTCCTCGCTCCACAGCTGGATCAGCACCGGCTCGGCGAAGCGGCGCAGCCGGGTGCGCTGCGCCCACTGCATGTAGCCCTGGTTCCAGTTGCGCATGTACTGGTACGACTTGGGCAGCTCGTAGTGGAAGATGCAGTTGTTGGCGGCGTACATCTCCCACTGGCGCGGGTTGGGCTCGCCCTTCATGAACTTGCTGCCGTCGGCGCCGCGCCAGCCGGCGAGGAAGCCGATGCCCGAGCCCGGCTCGGTCTCGTAGTTGACGATGAAGTCGGGGTAGTCGCGGAACCTGCGGCTGCCGTCGGCCTTGGTGAAGGCGGGGAACTTCAGCCGCGAGCCGATTTCGATCAGCACCTCCTGGAACGGCTTGCACTCGCCGGTGACCGGCAGCACCGGCACGCGCACCGAGTCGACCGGGCCGTCGAACTCGGAGATCGGGCGGTCGAGCATCGACATCACGTCGTGCCGCTCGAGGTAGGTGGTGTCGGGCAGCACCAGGTCGGCGAACGCCGTCATCTCGCTCTGGAAGGCGTCGCACACGACCAGGAAGGGGATCTTGTATTCGCCGTCCTCGCGACGATCGTTGAGCATCCTGCGGACCTCGGACGTGTTCATCGTCGAGTTCCAGGCCATGTTGGCCATGAAGATCATCAGCGTGTCGATCGGGTAGGGGTCGCCGCGCCAGGCGTTGGTGATGGCGTTGTGCATCAGCCCGTGCACCGACAGCGGGTGCTCCCAGCTGAATCCCTTGTCCAGGCGCACCGGGCGGCCGGCGTCGTCGACGAACAGGTCGTCGGGCGAGGCCGGCCAGCCGAGCGGCATGCCGCCCAGCGGCGTGTTCGGCTTCACCGCCGCCGGCGTGTTCGGCGGCTTGGCGCTCGGCGGGATGGCGCGCGGGAACGGCGCCTTGTGGCGAAAGCCCCCCGGCCGGTCGATCGTGCCGAGCAGGCTCATCAGGATCGCCAGCGCGCGGATCGTCTGGAAGCCGTTGCTGTGCGCGGCCAGCCCGCGCAT